>JBOIDT010000032.1:0-26629 GCA_050740755.1 Gammaproteobacteria bacterium | reverse complement strand
ATGTCCAGATGCTCCTCCGCAAAGCGGCGCAGGACGAAGCCGTGCTGGAAGAACTGGCGACCAACCCGAAGTTCGAAGACGAAACGGTCGGCTTCCACGCGCAGCAAGCCACCGAGAAACTGCTCAAGGCCTGGCTCTCTCATCTTGGCGTCAACTACCCCAAAACGCACCGACTGAAGGTCCTGATCAATCTTCTGAGCGTTAGCGAAAAATCCTTGCCGAATGAATTCGCCGATCTCACCCAGCTGACTGCCTTCGCCACGGCGTTCCGCTACGATGATCTCGATTCGTCCCAACCCGTGGACCGCGCAAGGTGGCTCCCCTTGGTTCGAAGACTGCGGGCTTTCGTCGAAGCGCAAATCGGAGGGCCGGCATCATGAACGTCATCAAGCCCTGGGTGGAGGTGGTCTCGCTGCACCCGGACGTCCTCTCGGAGAACTTCTCGGAGGACATCTTCGCCCTCGACCTCGGACCGCTCGCGGACGGGAACCCGAACGTTCCGGCGGTGTACCGCGACCCCGAGCACTTTTTCCGTGCGTCGTATCTGACCACGGGCCTGCGCTCACTTCTCCAGGACGTCCTGTCGCGGCTTTCCGGGGGTGCCGGAAATCGGGTGCTCAAACTCGTCACCCCCTTCGGAGGAGGCAAATCGCACACGCTGGCTGCCCTTTTACACGCCGCACGCAGCCGCAAGGCACTCGACGTCATCCCGGAAGGACACGGACTTCCGAAGCCCTCCAAGGCACGCACGGCGGTCTTCGACGGCCAGTTCTTCGACGCCTCGAGCGGCAAGGCAATCCCCGGCGAGGACTTTAGGGCTCGCACCCTATGGGGATGGATCGCGTGGTCGCTCGGGGGAAAGAACGGTTACGAGCACTTCCGGATGCAGGACGAGAGTCGTGTCGCGCCCGGCGGCGACGAGATCATCACGCTTCTCGGCAACGAGCCCAACCTGATCCTCCTCGACGAGGTGCTGAACTACCTCATCAGCGCCGGCGGGGTGAAGGTCCACCAAACGACGCTGCGCGACGCGACGATGACCTTCCTGCAGCGGCTGACCGCAGCGGTCGCAAACACCCCGAACACGGCGCTCGTGTTCTCGCTCCAGTCGAGCAAGCGGGAATCCCTGCAGTACGTGAACCTGCTCCAGACCGTGGATCATCTCGCGGCCCGCAAGGACCAGCGGCGCGAGCCGGTGGAGGGAAACGAGATCCTCTCCGTCATCCAGCGGCGCCTGCTGGCCAAGATCCCGGACGAGGCGCAGGCCACGCCGGCGGCGACGACCTATCAGGAGATCGTCACGCAGCTGCGCCGGGCGCATGCCCGCACGGCCGCAGAGGTGCAGCAAGCGGAAGAGGACGGGCTGGCGCTCCGCAATCGCGTCCGCGCGGCATATCCGTTCCATCCCGCGCTCATCGACCTGATGCGGGAGCGGTGGGCGGCCATCCCGGACTTCCAGCGGACCCGCGGGGCACTTCGCTTCCTGGCGGCGTGCCTCAGGGCATGCCACCGCGATGGGAAGAGTCGGGCAGTGCTCGGGCCCGGCGACGTCCCGATGCACGACGCCGAAGTGCGACTCGCCTTCTTCAAGGAGGTGGGGCAGCAGGCGGACTTCCAAGCGGTCCTCCAGCACGACCTTGTCGGCGCCAACGCTCGCGCGCGACGGGTCGATGAGCGGCGCGCAAAGGAGGTCCCGTCGGAAGCCACCAAGCGGCCGGCAACGCGTCTGGCCACCGCGATCCTCATGCACTCCTTCGGCGGTCTTCGGCGCGAGGGCGCGAAGGAGGCGGAGCTCCTGCCGCCGGGGATCAGCGAAGAGGAACTGCTTCGCGTCTGCGTCGGCCCGGATCTGGACAGCACCACGGCCCAGGCCTGCCTGAAGGAGCTCAAGGAGCAGTGCCTGTATCTCCACTTCGACGGGGTCCGCTACTGCTTCAAGAAGGACCCGAACGTGACGCTCCTCGTCGAGCAGGAAGCCGACGCGGTCGCCCGGGATGAACGGCGGGTTCGTGATCGGATCAAAGAGATGATCGAGGCGCGTCTCGCGGGTCATCGGACGGCGGTCATCTGGCCGGAGAAGATCGCGGATGTTCCCGACAAAGACGCGTCGTTCCTGGTCGCGTACCTCCCCCTCGAGGTCGGCGGTAAGCCCAGGACCGGTCAGGAAGCCCAAGCGAAGGAGATCTTGGAAAAGTACGGTGACAAGCCGCGCCAGTACCGCAACGGCCTCGGGCTCGCCATTCCGTCTGCCGACCAGATCGAGAGCCTGAGACGCTCGGTCCGATACCTGATGGCGGTCGAGCAAGTCAAGACGAAGGCGAAGCAGCACAACCTCACGGACGAGCAGAAGGGACAGCTTCGGGAACGCGAAGCGACGGAAAAGGCGGCGGCGGAGTCGGCCTTCCTGAAGCTCTACACGGAGGTCTGGCTCCCGCGGGCGGAGGGCGGTGGGATCGGAATCGAGACCGTTGCGGTGGGAGGCCGGCCGCTCCAGACGACGCTCAACGAGAAGAAGGAAGCGATGATCCACGAGCGGGTCATGGAGCTCCTCACCACGGTCCAGCCTCGCGTCTTCTCGACGCTGACGCCCGGCAAGATCATCGAGCTGTTCAAGCTGGGCGCGGGTAAGCCGCCGAAAGTGGGCGCCCGGACGTCCGAGATCGTCGAGGGGTTCTACTCCTTCCTCGGCTTCACCCGGCTCACGGCGAGCGCCGTGATCCGGAAGGCGATCGCCAGGGGCGTGCAGGAGGGGGCCTTCGGCTACCTCGCGGGCACCGTCCCCGAGATCGGTGCCGAGGGGAAGTACCAGGTGCCTCTCGCCAAGGTGCGCTTCACTGCCGGGGTCGCGGAGGACGAGATCGACCTCGAGTCGGGTTTCATCATGATGCCCCAGGCGATCCCGCAACCGGCCACGGCGACGGCCCCCGGCCCCGCCGTGACGCCGCCGACGGGTACCGGAGCCGCACCGGCCGGAGGAGGCCCCGCGGGCGCGCCCGCGCCGGGCGTCACGCCGTTCCCGCCGCCCGGCGCCCCGCCGCAGAAGGTGGTCGAGATCGCCTTCTCGGCCGATCGCAACCAGCTCTTCACGGCCTGGAACGCCATGGCGAACCTCGCCGACCTTGCCGGCAAGGTCTCGGTGACGGTGCGCGCGGAGTCCGAGAAAGGCTTCGACCGGAGCAAGCTCCAGAACGGCGTGATCGAGCCCCTCGAAGAGGCGGACCTGATCGAGTAGCCGCGACGGCATGGACACCACGCCGGCCTGGTACATCTGGCCGGCGATCGCCGACATCATGGTGTGCCTGCTCGGGATCTTCGTGTTGCTGTTCGTGTGGTCCACGGTGTTGCAGATCGAGATCGAGGCCAAGCTCAAGTCGGAGCAGGAGGCCCGGCAGGCCGAGGCCAAGCGCCTCGAGGCGCTGGAACGGGCGCTGGCGAAACCGGTGGCCGATACCCGCACGCTGCCCCGCAAAACGGTTCGAACTACCCTACCGAGCCTAGCCACTCGTCGTATAGATCTCTGCCATATATCCAGTAATAGAAGCCGGCCCCGAGTACCGCATGCGAGAGGGCGATCGGTGTTAACCTACGGAATCTGTAGTACAGGGAGGTCCAGAACACCCCCATAAGCGACGTCACGAGTGCGACTGTCAGGTCTGGTAGATGGGTCATCGCATAGCTGATTCCAGTGAGCACAATGGCGAATAGCGGTGATCGTGCAGGGATCACGGTGCGTAAGCGCCCCAACAGATAAAATTGGAAAAGCGTCTGTTGCAACAGCGCCCAGGGGAAGAACAGACCGATCGCCGGCAATAAATGCCAGGTGAACACTCGTGCTAAGGCCTGATCCCATCCGCCCTGCGCATAGGCGATCCCCATCCCGAGAACCAGGAGCAGCAAGACCAGACACGCCGTCACCTTCAGGGTGATGAGGAAGCACTTCCGGCGCCTCGCGCGATCGCTCCTATGCCCGTCGCCCGGTGCAAACTGGCTCCAGACCACCCGCCGGGTGAATTTCGCATTGAGACCGATTAACCCGAGTGCCAAAAGGCCCAGGCCCACATCGGCGCCCCAGGGCCGCTCGGGAAAGACGAGGAGAAAACCGATCGCGCAGACCCCGAGGAGGACGAGCTCGATCGATAACCGACGCCGCAAGGTCATAGAGGATGCCAAGTGAACCAGCGATCGCCCTGCACCATCACTGGCCATCATTGCCACGCAGGTCGCGAAGTTCACTCGGCCCCTGCGGAGAGTGGGAATGGGATTCAGTTCGCAGGGCCGTCCCGCCCTCGCACCATCGAGGCGCCTTCGACAAGGCCTTTGTACAAGGCCAGGTAGCTGCCCGCCGCGCGGCTCCAGCCGAAGTCGCGCCGCATGCCGGCGCGCTGCATCGCCCGCCAGATTTCCGGCTGCTTCATCAGTGTGAGCGCGCGTCGCAGGCCGTCGACGATGCCACTGGCGTCGGCACGGTCGAAGATCACGCCGGTTGCGGATCCGGCCGCGAGCGCTTCGGACGTGGCGTCTCTCACGGTATCCACCAGCCCGCCGGTCCGCCGCACCACCGGAATCGTGCCATAGCGCTGGCTGTACATCTGATTGAGGCCGCAGGGTTCGTAGCGCGAGGGCATGAGGAAGAGGTCCGCGCCGGCCTCGATCCGATGGGCGAGCCGTTCCTCGTAGCCAATGCGCACCGCGACCTGGCGGGGCCGGCGTTGCGCCCATTCGCGCAGCGCATGCTCCAGCGCCGGATCGCCGGTGCCCAAAAGCGCAAGCTGCGCGTCGTTGTGGTCGAGCCAGGAAGCGGCATGCAGCAGCAGGTCCGCCCCTTTCTGATACGCGAGCCGGCCGATGGCGCCCAAAAGCGGGCGGCCGTCCGCGACGTCCAGACCGAACGCCTCCTGCACGGCGCGTTTGTTGGCGCGCTTGCCCTCGGCCAACGATCCTAGGTCGTAGCGCTGCACCAGAAAGGGATCCGTCGCCGGATCCCAGGCTTCGACGTCAATGCCATTCGTAATGCCCTGCAGCACGTGAGCCCGGCTGCGGATCACGCCATCCATGCCCTCACCGAATTCCGGCGACCGGATCTCCCGGGCATAGGTGGGACTGACGGTCGTCAACGCATCCGAAAACACCAGACCGGCCTTCAGGAAGGAGAACCCGTCGTAGAGCTCCAGCGCGCCGGGATGCCAGAGCTCGGCCGGCAGACCGAGGGCCTCGTACTCGTTGCGTCCGAAGCGCCCCTGGTAGGCGAGGTTGTGGATGGTGAAGACCGTGCGCGGCCGGGCCGGCGACCGCGCCAGCCATACGGCCGCGAGCCCGGTGTGCCAGTCGTTCAGGTGCACGACGTCCGGGATCCACGCCTGCCCGCCCACCCCGAGCGCCAGCCTCGCTACGGCTTCGCAGAAGCAGCCAAAGCGCCACGCGTTGTCCGGGTGGTCGCGGCCCGACGCATCGGTGTACGGCCCGCCCTCCCGGGCGAACAAAGGGGCGTGGTCGAGAAGCCAGACACGCAGGTTGGGATGAGAGCCCGCTCCCTCCCATAGGGCGAAGCGCTGGCCCCGGACCGCCGATTCGCAGCGCAGCACCCCCTCCGGCAGCCGATCGCGCGCACCCCGGTAGGCCGGCGTCACCAGCCGCACGTCCGCTCCGAGCGCGGCCAAGGCCGCGGGCAGTGCCTGGGCGACGTCGGCGAGTCCGCCGGTCTTGGAAAACGGCAGCGCTTCCGCGGCCGCAAACAGGACCTTCAGCGTCAAGCAAACTCCGCCACCGCGAGGAAGCCCAGATCGTACGGATGCGCCAAAAGCGGATGCACGGGGACGACGCGGATGGCGCCCGCGGCTGGCGCGGGGCCCAAAAGCACGTAATCCGCGCCCTCACGAGTCTCTTCCTGGAGCGCGAGCCGGCGCGTCCCCTCGGGGCCGCGCAGCTCCACGTCGACTTCCTTCGCGGCGAGCCCGTTGAGCCGCACGCGCACCCGCAGCGGCTCGCGGCCCGTGATCTCGGGGCGCACGCCTTCGCCGCTCTCCTGGATCATCTTCTTCCAGCGCTTGAACTCGACCGCGTTCCGGCAATGGCCCTCGCGCAGGCGCCGGCCGTGGCGCGCGGCCGGGGCGTAGAAGTCGCGGACGTAGTCTTCGAGCATTCGCGCGCCGCCGTAACGCGGGATCAGCGTCTGCATCGCGCGCCGGCTCATGCGCCGCCACCCGGCGCGGTCCTGGAAATAGACCGGCACCACACACCGTTCGAGCGCGTCGAACATAAGGCCGGCCTCTAGCGCGTCGCGCGCGCCGCGGTCGGCGATGTCGGTGCGCGGAATGATTCCGATCCCGTTGCTGCCGTCGCAGCCCTCAGCCCACCAACCGTCGAGGATCGAAAGGTTCACGCCGCCATTCACCGCGGCCTTCATTCCCGAGGTTCCGCTCGCCTCCAGAGGGTAGTCCGGCGAGTTGAGCCAGACGTCGCAGCCCTGCACCAGCGAACGCGCCAGCGCTAGGTCGTAGCCTTCGACGACCACCAGGCGCCCAAGGAATTCCGGGCGCAGCGAGTGTTCGTGCAAGGTGCGCAGGAGCTGCTGTCCGCCGTCGTCGAGGGGATGGGCCTTGCCGGCGAACACCAGGAGCACAGGACGTTCGTCCTGGTGCAGAAGCGATGCGAGCCGCGCGGGATCCGAAAGCAGCAAGGTCGCGCGCTTGTAGGTGGCAAAGCGCCGGGCGAAGCCCATCACCAGCGGCTCGCCGCGGGCCGCGTCCAGAAGCATCAGGGCCCGCGCCGCGATCTCCGCGGGCAAGCCGTTGCGCCCGTGCTGCTCGCCGAGGCGGCGGCGCAGCTCGGAAAACAGCCGCCGCTTCGCCGCGAGCCGGATCCCGTCGAATTCTGCGTCCGGCATCTCGGCGATCCAGGCGCAGTCCTCTTCGGTGAGCGCCCGTTTGCTCCATCCTGGCCGCCGCTCGTCGAAGCGAGCGGCCCATTCCGGCGTGAGGAACGTCGGCAGGTGTACGGCGTTGGCCACGAAGCGCACGGGGTTCTCCTCGGCCGGCACCCGGGGCCAGAGGTACGCTTCCATGCGGGCCGCGACGTCGCGGTGCACCCGCGATACGGCGTTGTGGAAGCGCGAGGCGCGCAAGGCCAGCGCGGTCATGCTGAAGCGGTGCGCGCCGGCGCCGTCCGCTCCCAGGGCGAGCAGCTTGCGCTCGATCGCATGCAGGCTTCCGAAGTAATCGCCCAGCCAGTGGCGGATCTGGCGGTGGTTGAACACGTCGTGGCCCGCCGGCAGCGGCGTATGCGTCGTGAACACCGTGTTCGCCGCGATCACTTCCAGCGCGGTGCCGAAGCCTAGGCCGTTTGCCACCAGCTCGCGTATGCGTTCCAGCGAGGCGAGCGCGGCGTGGCCCTCGTTGAGGTGCCACACCGTCGGTTGCAGGCCCAGGGCGCGCAGGGCGCGCACACCGCCGATGCCGAGCACGATCTCCTGCAAGAGCCTCGCGTCGTGGTCGCCGCCGTAGAGCCGCGCCGTGATGCGGTGGTCCTCCGCGAGGTTCTCGGCGCAGGCGCTGTCGAGCAGGAACAGCGGCACCTCGCCGACCGCCGCGCGCCACACCTTGAGCTGCAACACGTGATCCGCCAGCGGCACGGACACCCGCAGCTCCTGCCCGAGCGCACTCTGCACCGGCGCCAGGCCCTGCCCGGCGGGATCGAAGCGCTCGGTCTCTGCGTGCTGCTGGCCGTGCGTATCCAGGCGCTGGCGGAAGTAACCCTCGCGGTAGAGCAAGCCGACGGCCACCAGAGGAACGCCGAGATCGCCGGCGGTCTTCAGGTGATCGCCGGCCAGCACGCCGAGCCCGCCCGAGTACAGCGGCAGCCGTTCGTCGATGCCGTATTCCGCGCACAGATAGGCGACCAGGTCGCGGCCCGGATCGAGCCGCGGCGCTTCGGCATTCATGCGGGATCCGGAAGGGGCGCTCACTCGCCGCTGTGAAGCCGCTGGCCGAGCATGTCCGGCGTGACCAGCACGACGCCGCGCGCGCTGACGTGGAAACGCTCCTGGTCCCGCTCGTGGTCGTGGCCGATCACGGCGCCGTCCGGGATGATGCAGCCTTTGTCCAGCACCGCGCGGCGGATCCGGCAGTGGTGGCCGATGCGCACGTCCGGCAGCACCACCGACTCCTCGACCAGCGCGTGCGTCTCCACCCGCACGTTGGAGAACAGCAGCGAGCGGGAGAGCGTCGCGCCGGAGACGATGCAGCCGCCGGAGACCATCGAGTTGAGCGCGATGCCGCGGCGGTCCGGATCGTCGAACACGAACTTGGCCGGCGGCAACTGTTCCTGGTAGGTCCAGATCGGCCACTGGCGGTCGTAGAGATCGAGGTGTGGGTTCACCTCGATCAGTTCCATGTTGGCTTCCCAGAATGCGTCCACGGTCCCCACGTCGCGCCAATATCCCTGCGCCTTTCCCTGCACGTCGCGGAACGGATAGGCGAAGACTGGATAGCGCCCGAGGGAGCCGGGGATAATATCCTTGCCGAAGTCGTGGTGGGATCCCATGTGCGCCGAATCGCGGATCAGCTCCTCGATCAGGAGCCGGGTGGTGAACACGTAGATGCCCATGGAGGCGAGCGCGACATCCGTGCGGCCCGGCATTGGCTGCGGATCGGGCGGCTTTTCGATAAAGCCGACGACGCGGCCGGCGCCGTCCACGTTCACCACGCCGAAGCCGCGGGCCTGGTGCAGCGGCACCTCGATGCAGCTGACGGTGATGTCGGCGCCCTGCTCCACGTGTGCGGCAAGCATGGGGCCGTAATCCATCTTGTAGATGTGGTCGCCGGCCAGGATCAGCACATACGCGGGCGCGTGGTGGCGGATGATGTCAATGTTCTGGTAGACCGCGTCCGCGGTGCCGGCATACCAGGCCGTCTCGCTCACCCGCTGCTGCGCCGGTAGCAGCTCCAGGAACTCGTCGAACTCGCCGCGCAGGAATCCCCAGCCCTTGTGGATATGGCGGAGCAGCGAATGGGACTTGTACTGCGTAAGCACCGCAATGCGCCGGATGCCCGAGTTGATGCAGTTGGAGAGCGGGAAGTCAATGATCCGGAACTTGCCGCCGAACGGCACCGCGGGCTTGGCGCGCCAGTCGGTGAGGGCGCCCAGCCGCGATCCCCGGCCGCCGGCCAATACCAGCGCCAGGGTCTCGCGCGTCAGCCGGCTGACATAGCGCGTTTCATCTGCGTTGTTCACTTCTCGATCGTTCCAATCGCGGAGACGGGTCGGAGTTTGTCGTTATTTATGGTGTCATTTCATCTGCCGCACGGCGCGCCATGTCTTCCAATCCGCGTGCCAGCGACCGCCAGACCCGCCCGCAGGACGATGCGCGCATGCCGGTCGTGCTACTGTGGCCCATGCGCGGCGGGCTCACGCCTCCCTGGGTCTTCCTGCACGGCATCGGCAGCTACAGCGACATGGCGGGCCCACCTCGAGAACCAGCCCCTCGCGGACCCAGATACCATGCAACAGCGCAAACACCCACATGCCACCAGGCGTTTCACCGCAGGATGTCCGTAAGTGTCCATCGCTTGATGGCGGAAAACACGCTAGGTCAGGCGCTCTGCTCCGCTAATTGTCGGCTATACAGGGCGCGAACGGTATCGGCGGAAAGACCCTCGGAAGTACTCACAATGTCGCACGGCAACATGACAGTAGATCAAAAGGCTAGGCTCAGCACGAACGGCGGTAGTGTTTTGCCAGGGCAGCCACTTCTTCCAATGACCAGATGTGATCGGACACCCCAGCGGCCATGGCGGGCGTGATCCTCAGCGTCTTGTGAACCCGCCCGAAGTTGTACCACATGAAGTGTAGCGCGACGGCGCGGGCATGGTTCTCAACCTTCTTTGAGAACGCGTTGGTCAGCCGCGTGAACCGGCGTATGCTCATGCGCATGGTAAGGTTCTGGCGCTCGACGTAGCTCGTGCTGACGTAGGCCGGCTCCGGATCGCCCTGGCAACAGATCCGCTCTGTCCCGATGATCTCTGGTGGGCTATAGCGCTTCTGGCCCTCGAACAGATGCCCGTACACCTTGATCAGTTGGGCGTAATCGATCGCCGCCCCGAAGCCTTCTTCAACAGCCTCCGGATAGATCTTGTGGCCGTCGCTCGTAAGCTGGATACGGTTAGCGTGAAATAACACAGATCCCAGACGACAAAAACCCTCGCAGCCAAAGCCACGATTTTTGAATTATTTCATAATCAGGGGCGCTGCGTCAATCGAATCATGAAAGTTAGTTAGTTAGACGCCCGGACAGCTCGCAGATGAACCGCTTGGCGGTCGCGCCGCTGCCGTCCCCTACGAACCACGACGGGACAAGCTTAGTGTCGGCACAGATAGCCGTCCAGGTCCATATGTCGCCAGCAGCGGCGGAATGTGCCTGTTTGGCGCTTGGAACGTTCCTCTCCTTCGCGTATACAAACGCCCATATTTCACCAACTTGCACGCGCTTGCAGGGCAACCTACGCAGAGTCTTGTCTTGATACTCTGAGCACGCCGCCCCCCTATCCACCAGAAGCTTGGTCACGCTGTTGATCGAACAGGCGGCTAGTCGGGAGGCCGCCCCCAAGGGTATTAAAGGCACTGCAAGAGATTGTCAGCGATAACTAACTTTTAGCTCGGTCCCACCTAGCCTTCGCGGCCTTTCTTGCTGACTCTGTCCGTTCTGCCGCACTCATGTTAGCCGCCCTTGCTGCACCGCCTTTGAATCCGCCCCTACGGCCCAACTCCACCGCTGCCGGGTTCTTCCCCTCGTCCGGGTTCTTGTCTTCAGCCTGGCCTGTAGCCAGGTCGGCCCGCTGGTTGGGATCGCGGGGCCGGCGTGGCTTGCTTGAGCGGTTAGGCATGCGCCTACGGTGACACGGCGGGCGGGCGGCGTCAAGGGCGTCGCGGTGAGACACTCCGCTGGCAGGCTGAAGAGAAGAACCCGGCAGCGGCGAGCTCGGGCGGCTAGCTAAGGGGGAAGAAGGGCGGGAAGGCGCGAGCGGAAGGCATGACTGCCAAAGAGCGGGGGGTTCACAAAGACACTGCGGATCACACCCGCGATGGCCGCTGGAGTGTCCGATCACGTCTGGTCAATTGGAAGAAGTGGCCACCCTGGCGAGATCTAGGACCACGATCCTGCTGCCCGCATAGCGCGCGCGCCGCAAACCCGGTCCCCCGGCGCTGGCATCCAGGGCCCAGCGTGGGAGGATATTGACGAGGTCCAAGCGCTCGATCATCCGCAGGGCCACGGTCTCCTGCCAACACGGCGTATGCGTCGTAGTGCCCGGCGGCATGTTCGGCTCCTACTCCTCGGCCATCTAGACCGCTGCCCCGCGTTCGCGTAGTATTTCTCCCTACTTATGCCGGATGCGGAGACGATCGAGGCAGGAACCCGTTTAGTAGAGGCTTTAAAGCGGTTCTTCGAGGTGATTGGACCCGCTGGGAGCTTTGCTATCGCAGTTGTATTCTTTGGCACGTTCGTCACGGTACGCTACTTGCGCGCCAGGCAGGTCGAAAAGGGGTGGGAGAAAGCTCTCGCCGCGAAGGATGAGATGATCGAGCAGCTGAACGAGCAGAATCGCGAATTGAGGGTACAGACCATGGTCGTCGGTGGGGTCTTCTCCAAGGACGAGGCTGTAAAGTTGGTATACGGGGAAGACAGACTTAAGCTCAACGCAGCGAATCAAGAAGTCAAGAAAAAGTCAAAGAGCTAGCCGAGGGTCGAGATGGGCATTTTCCTAACGATTGGGCTTCTAGCGGTACTGATTGTCATTGCCTACGAGGTTCGTCGCTCGGCGCGAGTACGCTATCTCGAACAGGCAGAACGCCTTCGCATTCGTTTTAGTCGGCTTCGGCACCGCCTTGTTATGCTCGCGGGGAGTGGACAGATGTCGGGCGACGATCGCAAGGCCTTCGAGTTCCTTTACCACGCGACAACACGGCTACTCCGATACCCTACCTTATACAAACAACTTAGCACGTCGACTTGCGTCGCCTCGATGGACGGAATTCCGTCCACTCCACCGACAATACGTAAGGACGATTTCTCGCATAGAACCCATCCGCTTCTTGAGGAATATGTTGAGGCCTCGGGTCAGCTTGTCCAGGAGTTCCCGCCCCCTGCTCTAGTCTTAGCCGCGATCCTGAGTTGGAAGCGTGTGCTGGAGTGGTCACGCGATGCTGGACGGTGGCTAAAAGAGCTTGAGGCCGAGAGGGAGCGCGTGAAGGCATGGCGGCGGGTAAGCTTAACCCTGCTGTAAGCCGCTGCCCACGTTGCATGGGAGGGCGACTCGGCGACGGTCAAGGGCGTCGCGGTTCAAACTGAGACACTACCCGAACGGCCCACAGCTATGACACGTATTCTGGAGACACTACGCTAGCCGGGGGTTCTCGTCAGGACCCGGGGGAGCTGCTGGGTCAGGCAATGGAAGGCGCCGAGCCCCCACACCAGATCGGTGCAGTCGATAGCGACCACCCGGCGTCCCGGGAAACATCCCGCGAGGATGCGCCGCGCCGTCGCGTCCCGCGGGTCGTTGAACACCGGTAACAGCACGACCTCGTTGCCGATGTAGAAATTGGCGTAGCTGGCGGGCAGGCGCCGGCCGTCGTGATACACCGGCGCGGGCATGGGCAGGGCCACCACCGAGAGCGGCCGCCCGTCGGCGAGCCGCATCGAGCGGAGGCGCGCGAGGTTGTCCGCGAGCGGCGCGTGGTTCTCATCGCTCGGGTCATCTTCCACCACCGCGACCACCGCGTCCTCGGCGACGAAGCGCACGATGTCGTCCACATGCCCGTCGGTGTCATCGCCGGCGATCCCCTGCCCCAGCCACAGGACCCGGCTGACCCCGAGAAATTCGCGCAGCCGCTCCTCGATCGCCCGGCGGTCGAGATCGGGGTTGCGGTTCGGGTTGAGGAGACATTGCTCCGTGGTGAGCACGGTGCCGGCGCCGTTCACATCGATGGCCCCGCCTTCGAGCACCATGTGCGCGGGGAAACACGGGATGTCGAGGGCCTCGGCCATGCGCCCGGGGATGGCGTCGTCGAGGTCGTAGGGTGGATACTTGCCGCCCCAGGCGTTGAACGCGAAGTCCACGGCGGCGAGCGGTTCGTGACCCGCGCGCGTCACGAACACCGCTCCGTGGTCGCGGCACCAGGCGTCGTTGGTCGGGAAGCGGTGGTAGCGGATGGTTCCCGAGACGCCCGACAAGAGCCCGCGCACCTGTTGCTCGTGGAGCGCGTCGAGGACATTGATCTGCACGGTCTCCCCCGCGGCCAGCGCCGCCACCGCCTGCACCACGACGGGCTCGACGGTCTCGAACTTGCCCGGCCAGCTTTCGCGTTTGTGGGGCCAGGACAGCCAGGTGCCGGCATGGGGCGACCATTCCGCGGGCATGCGATAGCCGAGGCCGGCAGGTGTGGCAGAGGGCTCGAATGGACTCAAGTGACCCAGTGGAGACTGATCTGATTGCTACCGATCCACTCGGCCACGGCCGGAAGGGATCTCGATGGAATGCGCCATCGCCGCGGCGTTTCCGCAACCCTGGGACAGTCGCCGCTTTGGACAGGCGTCGAGATTGTAGGGCTTGGATCTCGTTTGCACAATGCGGCGCCAACCCTGCCCCCTGAACGACCCCCTACCCGAGTATGAGTTCGATCGACGGGCGAACGCGCAGCGTCGGAAAGCCAGGGCCAGGGACTGGCCCTGCTTGGCGCGCCGAGGATGCAACATGTTGCCGGCCAATCCAAGGAGGGATGCTTCACACTGGTAGGCGCCGTTCCGCTCCAAACCCTCCGGCCCGCCAAGGACTTGACCGGCACCGGTGGGCTCGCGTCCCGGCGCCCGGGCGTCTACCGCCCGAACCTCCGGCTTGACGCCTTCCGGGGTCAGGCAGATGCTTGGCCTATGTCAACTGCCGGAGACGAGTCCATGCCGAACCCACCCACCCAACGTCATGCCCGCCTGTTTCGCAACGGGCGCAACCAGGCGTTGCGCATCCCGCGCGAATTCGAGCTGCCGAGCGATGAAGTCATCATCCGCAAGGAAGACTGCGCGCCTTGGGCTTGACGCTGGTGACCGACAACATGCGCGCGTTTTCCCGCGTACCGAGCCTTGCGGTTGAGAACTGGCTGGTATAGAGGGCTCGAAGGGACTCGATCGACCTACCTAGAAGAAACGCGCTACCCGAAGCTGGAGATAACCGTCGTCCTCGAGTCCGCTCAGCCCGATATCGGAGCGCGGGACATTGGCGAACAGGCGGCCTTCGATCTCGACGCGCCACGCGTCGCCCAGGCGGCGGCTGCCCTCGATGATGAATACACTCGCCTCGGTATCGAGGTCCACGGTGGCTCCGAGCAGGAGCTCCGTGCTCTGGGTATCGTTCAGCGTAAAACGGGCACCCAGGAACAGGTCGTTGTCGAAGATAGTGACCGGCGCGACCGGTGGTTCCACCCGATTGGTGGGGTCCCGGCCGTCGTACAGGTACTCGCTCAACAGGCCCACGTCGGCCGGTGTCTCGTAGAGACCGTAGAGCGTGTATTCGAATCCCGCCACCAAAGCCCCGAAGCGATCCCCCTGTCCGCCCCGGGTGAGCGCCTCCAGCTTCCAGAGCCAGCTCCCCTTCGTGACCTGCAAGTCCAGGCTGGTCTGATCGATGATGTCGTAACGAGGGATCTGGAACCGTGGCCTTTGCGTAGGTGTAGGGACAGGTGTAGGGATAAGACGCGGCTCTCGGGCGGTTCCCCAAAATTGGGCCACCCCGATGTCCCAGTCCCCGAACGTATGACTCCAGCGCGCCGCGTAATCCACATGCCACTCTTCCGCGGCGGATTCGAACTCCGCGCGATCGGTGTCCACGAACAGCTCGCCGCGCAGGCGCGCTTCGCGGTCCGGAAACGTGCGTTCCCGGAAGCCCGGCAGGACGAATAGGCTCAGGTTTCCCCAGTCGCGGCTGAGACTGAGATTGACCATGGGCTGGCCGAGCTTGTCTTCCTCGTCGATGTCCTCGACCCGGTCGTCCTGGTTGATGATGTTGACCAGGTGTCGCGACTCCGCCACGCCCCAGAACACCTTTCCGATCCCGACCCGCAGGTCCCAGGATCCCTCGGTATGAAACCAGTTGAGCTCCCGGACATCGAAATGCGTGCGGTGATCATCGTGGGCATCGAGCCGCAGAAACGGCACGAAGGTAAGCCGGTCCTCGTCCTCGTTCCAGCCTTGCCGGAACTCCGGTTGCAGCAGGAGCGAGGGCGAAACCGAATAGCCGTCCTGGTCCGGGAACTGCGCGGGTTCCGGATAATATCGCAGGTCCGCACCGATGAAACCGGCAAGCTCTCCGGCAATCGCCCCCGGGGGGGCGGTTGCCGAGAGAGCCATCAACAACCCGATCCGACATGGAGCCCTAGTAGGCACTCTTCAATTTGTTCTGTCCGAAATCCTGTTCTGTCAAGCCTGCCTGGAAACGGTAGTTTTTCCAGATCAGGCGGGTGGTCTTACCGGTCTGGTGATTCTCCATGAGCATCTCGTTGGCACGCCAGTGCTTCCCGAGGTGCTGCTCATAGTCCCTGAAGGTCAGGGTCTTGAGCAAGGTGCCCTTGCGGTCGTAATAGTCGATGCGGCGTGGCTGGTAGATCTCCTGGTCCACCCACTCGACCTGACGCGTATAACCCGAATACTCGTACGCGGGCGTGTTCTCGATCATGAAGCACCTGCGGCCATCGAGCACCTCATCACGCAGGTACTTGTAAGTGTACTTCTTTACCTCCCAGGATCCAAGGTCCTCGAATGCGAACTCGCTGCCCACGAACGGACCGGATTTGTTGCTGGAAGCGACGCGCTTGACCCGCTTGAGCGCCGGTAGATATACCCACTGGTCGTCCGGGGTGAGGCCGTGCGAGTAGGTGAGGACGGTAGTACCGCGTACGTCCCTAGGCTCGTGAAAGATGTTCAGCATCTTGTCCCCGTCGTTCGTGACTTCCAGGGTACGCTGTTCGAATTGACGGACGCTTTCCTCCCCCTGGCGGCTCTTCAGGACCATGGTGCCGTCGACGGTGTAGTCGCCGAAGCCCAGATCGCGGCGATCGACTTCCGTGGCAATGGCAAGCCCCTTCGCTGCAGGGTCTTCCGTTGTCGCCGCCGCGGGTGTGGCGACCGCCATCATGACGTTGGCGAGTAAAAGGTATTTCAGGCGCATATCGATTCTCCTTCGTGGTCAATGGTCATCGGCAATGACGGGTATGCGCGCCAACCGACGCTGGGTCGCAGGCGCCTTTACCCGGTCAATCATCATAAGCAGGGGCGGTAACAGCAGGAATTCCGCGACGGTAGCAAATCCGATGGCGATCGCCGTCAGCATTCCCATGTCCCGGTTTATCTCGTAGCTGGAGAACGCCAGCACCGAGAATCCGGCCATCAGCACCAGGCCCGTCACCAGACTGGCGGGACCTACGGCCCTGAGGGCATGCACCACGCTTTCGGTCGGTCCCAGGCGTCGTTCGCGGCGGGCCTCGAGGTAGTGCGTTAAAAAGTGCACGGTGTCGTCGACGATGATACCCAAGGTCATGGAGGCCACGACCGCCAACGCCATCCCGACCTGACCCACCAGGATCCCCCAAAGCCCGAAGGCCATGAATATCGGGACGACATTGGGCACGATGCTGATCAGTCCGATCTTCAAGGAGCGCACCGCCACGATCAGAACCAGGGCAATCAACACCTCGGCGGTGACCGTGCCCGAGAGCATGCTGTCGATATTGCGCTGACCGATATGCGCGAACATCGTGGTCATCCCGCCGGCATCGGCGCGACCGATGGTCGGGGCATGGGCTCTGAGCCACCGGGAGGCGCGGCGTTCGAGTCCCAAGACCTCCCGGGACGAGACGCTCTTCAATGTCACCGTCACGCGCGTCGCGCGTTTATCCACGCTGATCCGGTCATTCAGGTCGAGCCCGTAGGGCAACGACATTTCGTACAGCAATAGGTACTGTGCCGCGAGGTCCGGTGTACTCGGCAAGCGATACCACTGCGGGTCGTCCTCGTGCATGGCCTTATTGACCAGCTTGAAGATATCGGTAATGGAATAGACGTGCAGGGCCTCGGGCTGCTTCCGCAACCAGACGGCGAAGGCCTCCACCTCCTCCAGGTAGCCGGGATCGCTGATGCTCAGGGAGGGGGCCGATTGCAGCGAGTAATCGATCGAATAGATCCCGGTCAAGCGCGAGGTCGCGAAGTCGGTCGCTTGCCGGAAAGGAACCGATTCGTCGAAGTACTTCACGTACTCGTCGTTCAGTTCGTTCTTGAAGGCCCCGGCGGACAAGCCCAGGATAACCAGGGTCATGCCCCAGAACAGCGGCTTGTTATGGCGGACGATCCATTCCGGCCAGCGCTGCCAGAGCCTGTCCAGCCAATCGCTGCGGCGCCGCCGGACCCGAGAGGGCAGGATCATCAGGAGCGCCGGCAGCAGGGTGACGCTCAACACGAAGGCCGCGACCACGCCGAGCGCCGTGATGTTGCCTAGGTCCCGGAACACCGGTACCTCGCTGGTGTTCATGGAGGCGAATCCGATGGCCGTGGTGACGCCGGTCAAGAACATGGAGTACAGGCTGTGATCGACGCACTCCACCATCGCCGCGCGCTTGTCGAGGCCCCGGCGCCGGTCCTGGTAGAAACGCGCGAGCAGGTGCACGCAGTCGGCGAGGGCGCAGGTGACGATGATGTTGGGCGCCGCGATGCTCGACGGCGACAGGGCGATCCCCATCCACCCGGCGAGCCCCATGGCGGTGACGACCGACAACGCGAGGACCAAGAGCGTTATCGCGGTGCCGATGAAGGTCCGCAGCAGTACCCCGAGCAGCACGAGCAGGGTGCAGAGGAGCAGCGGGATGAGGGTCTTGAGGTCGTGCTCGGACTCCTCCGCGAAGGTATTGTCCATCACCACCGAGCCGGTCAGATGGAGGTCCACGCGCGGGAATGCGGTCTCGATCTCGCGCGCCAAAGTCCGCGCGGCGGCCGCCACGATGGGGACGGCCTTACCCTTCTCGGCCTCCGGGATGATGAGGACGAGGTTGACCCCCGCGACGCTTCCATCCGGGGCGATGAGTCTCTTGACCAGGAGCGGTTCGGACAGCGAGGTCTTGCGGATGCGATCGATCTCCGTGAAGCTCAGTGTCGCCGCCTTGGGGACCAGGTCCCTCACATTCAGCGTGTCGCCATCCGCCGAGACGTGCTGAAAATTGGTGATGGAGTCGACCCGCCGGGCGTAAGGCAATGTCCAGGCGCGCGCGGTGAGGGTCTCGATCGCCGTCAAGGCGGACGCGGTGAACACCCGCCCGTCCTTTGGCGCCACGACGAACAGGATGTTGTCGTTCTTCGTGTAGGTGTTCTCGAGCTTCTCCAAGGTCGTGAGCTGGGGGTTGACCTTGCTGAAGAACATCCGGAAATCGGTATTGAACTCGAGGAACCGGATGCCGCTGCCGGCGCACGCGACGAGCGCCAGGATCAGCACCACTACCGTGAGGCGATGCCGAGAAACCCATTCCGCATAGGCTTTGGTCATTGGTCTTTCCGTCTCAAGTCCGATGGGAGAGCGTTGATACCGGGGTGGCCTAGCCGCGCAGCCGTCCCAGTTCCTCCGCCACCGCGTCCACCGTGGTTCGGATCTGCGCCACGCTGTGCATCGCCGTGATGAAGAAACGCAGGCGGGTTTCGTTCTCCGGTACCGCAGGGTACAGCACGGCCTGGACATTGATGCCGCGCTTGCAGAGCGCGTGGCCGAGCTTCAGGCTCAGGATCGAGTCGCGTACGATGACCGGAACGACCGCCGATCCCGCGCTCGGGCCGGTGTCGAGACCGCGCGAGCGGGCCAGGGCCAGGAACAGCTCGGCCCGGTCACGGACGCGTTTCACGCGCTCGGGCTCGCGCACCATCTTGCGGACGGCGGCGAGCGCCGCGCCGGCATTCGCCGGGGAGATCCCGACGCTGTAGAGGATCCCGCCCGGGGCGTTGTACCTGAGGTTGTCGATCAGGGCCCGGCTGCCGGCGATGTAACCACCGCAACTCGCAAAGGCCTTGCTCAAGGTGCCCATCCAGATGTCCACATCCTCGGGATTGACCGCGAAATGCTCCCCGACCCCGAATCCCTGGGGTCCGAGCACCCCCGCCGAGTGCGCCTCGTCGACCATGAGAAAGGCCTTGTATTGCTTCTTGAGCCGAATGAAGCTCGGGAGGTTCGGGATGTCGCCGTCCATGCTGTACACGCCCTCGATCACGACCAGCACGCGCTCGTGATAATGGCGGTTCTCGGCGAGGAGCCGCGCCAGCGCCTCGGAGTCGTTATGCGGGAAGGGGATGCGCCGCGCCCCCGAGAGCACGCAGCCGGTCATCAGGCTGTTGTGGATCAGGCTGTCGTGCAGTATCAGGTCCTTGGGCCCGAACAGGTGGCCGATGGTGCTGACGTTGGTGCCGTAGCCGCTCACCGATACGGTGCAGGCCTCGACGCCGATCATGTTCGCGAGCTCCTGTTCCAGCTCGCGATGCAGCGGGATCTCTCCCGACACGATACGGCTGGCCGACACCGAGGTCCCGTAGCGATCGATGGCCTCCTTGGCCGCCTGGGTGACCTCCGCATCGCCGGACAAACCCAGGTAGTTGTAACCCGAGTAGTTGATGTACTCGCGATCCTCGATCGTGATCGTGCTGTTACTGACGTCCTGGTGCGCGTTGAAGTAGGGATTGGTGATCCCGATGGCGCGCATGACCTCCGCATATTCCCCCAGCTTGAGGTACGATGGGTAGCGGTCGAAGTGATAGAACTCGGGCGGGATCTCGCGGCTCGGTCCCGGTGGAACGGCCTGGCCTTGTGTGCTTCGGCGCGGCGCCACGGCGCCCGCTTCGGTGTTACTCCGCAATAGCTGTCTCGCCAACGCCCGTTTGTCGGCCGACGACATGCCGGCCAGGCTGGCTGTCTGCGCTTTCAACATGTCAAATGCCCTCCTGTACAATCATACGATCCAACAATTGATCGAGGGCCTCGTCCGAGAGCCCTTCGATATCCCGATCGGTGGCTGCCGTTTCTTCCTGGCCGCGGCCGTGTTCTGCGATCCCCATCTTGGTCAGGAAGCCGTCGCTCAAGTGGGCGATCGTGGTTCCCCGCATCAGTTCCAGGGTCGAAACCTCGATCCCGAACTTGGCGCCGATCGCGGTCTGTAGCTCGACCGCGAGCAGAGAATCCAGGCCCAACTGGGTCAAGGACTGGTTGAGGTCGAGCTTGTCGGTCGGCCAGCGCAGGGTCTCGGCGATCTGTTCCGCCACCAACAGGGTCAGGAGCTCCCGGCGTTCGGGCAGCTCGAGCTTCAGCAGCTCTTCCCGCAGGCCTTGGGCGGCGCCCGTTTCCTCGCCGCGGCCGTCCTTGCCGGTCAATGCCATGAAGCGCGGGGACTCCCCTCCGTTGGGCTCGAACCTGGCCCACCGCACCCAGTCGACGTCCATCACGCCGAGCTGTACAGGATCCCAGCGCAGGACCCGATCGAGCAGCCGTAGCGCCTGGTTCGCCGAAAACGGCTTCATGCCCATCAGCGCCAGATGTTTCTCGACATCGGTGTTCGCCGCCGTCATCCCGAGCTGGCTGAGCGCCCCCCAGTTGATAGAGATGGCCGGCGATCCCAAGGTGCGGCGATAGGCCGCCAGCGCATCCAGGAACAGGTTTCCGGCCACGTAGTTGCCCTGCCGGGCGTTGCCGATGATGGCCGAGACCGAAGAGAACATGACGAAATGATCCAGCTCTTTGCAGTGGCGGTGCAGGTGCCATGCGCCCAGGGCCTTGGGCAAGAGAACGCGCTTCAGACTGTCCTCATCCATCTCCGCCAGCGGCCGGTCATCGAGGACGGCGGCGGAGTGGAATACGCCGCGCAGGGGGGGCATCGTGGCGGCTGTCTCTGCGAGCATGCGTCGCACCTCGGCCTCGATGGCCACGTCGGCCGCCACGACCGACACCGAGGTACCGGCCTGCTCCAGGGTCTTTACCGCGGCGCGCGCCTCGGGTGTGGCCGCGCCCCGGCGCCCCACCAGCACCAGGTGCCTGGCGCCTTGCGTGACCAGCCACTCGGCGACCCTCAAACCGAAGCCGCCGAGCCCACCGGTGACGAGGTAACTCGCATCGGCCCGAAACAATGGGACCCGGTCCGGGGCGACCTCCACCGCGACCGGTTCCCCTCGCAGCGATACGGTGATCTCGGTCCTCATGGCCGAGAGCCGTTCGAACGCCTGGGCGATGTCGGCGAGCGCGAAGTGTGGAGCCGAGGGCACGGTGAAGAGGCTCGCCGGCATGCGGGTGCACAGCTCGTCGAGCACTTCCTGGAAGAGCGCCGGGCGCTCGGCGATCAGGGCGTCCATGTCCACATGGGCGATGACCAGGTTTCCGCCGCCCGACGGCGAGCGTCTCTGATAGACGACGGCGCCGGGGCCGCTATGGATGACCCTTCCGAAGGGCGCCATCACGCGGGGGTAGGACGCATCCAGAGACGGCCCGCCCACATTCACCAGCACATCGATCCCGTTGCCGTGGCTCAAGGACAGCACCTTTTCGGTGAAATCGAGCCCCTGCGCATCGAGTATCTGGGTAATCCCGAGCCGCGTCGAGAGCTCGGTGTCCTGCACGTCGGGCTTCGGCACGCCCGTACCCGTCACCCAAACTTCGGCTTGCAGGGCCCGGGCGATCGCGATGGCAGCCCGTCCCAGGACCGACTCGGCACCCTGGATCAGCACGATCTGTCCGGCACCGAGATGAGCGACGCGCGTCAACTGGTAGTAGGCCGTGACCAGCGTGGAGAGCGACCCACCCGTGCCGGAGATCTCCAATCCGGCCGGGATCCGAAACACGCGGTGGCGCGCCACGCAGGCATGGGAACGCACCCCGACCGGTGCGAAGGCCAAGACGGTATCGCCGGGCCGGAGGTCATGGATACCCTCTCCCAGCCGCGCCACCACCCCCACCATCTCACGGCCCGGCATCGGGGTACCGGCATCGTCGGCGCGCGGGCGTGATGCCGCCGCCGCGGCGCCCGGGTCCAGTACCAGCGTGTGGATCTCGACCTCGACCTCGCCCGCGGCCGGCGCGCGACGCCCGGCGGCGGTGAAGCGCGGCGCATCCGGACGACCGAGGCCCTTTAGCTCGAACGCCGTTCCCGGCTCGGCCAAGGCCGTCGCCACGGCGCCGGCCGCGGCATCGAGCGCCCGACCATCGGTGCGTACCAGGCGGTGAACGAAACGGGAGGTGCCGCGCAAGGCCACGTCGTCCTCCCGATCGTCTGCCAACAGCTCACCCACCAGCGCGGTGAGATCCTCGGTGGCGGGTCTTGCGGGGAGGTCGACCAGGGTACAGCGAAGCTCGGGATACTCGTTGTAGGCGACACGCGCCAGGCCCACGGTAGGTGCCATCGCCGGGGAAGTCACGGCCTCGCCGGGCACGACACGGGCGGCGCCCGCCGTGACGACGTAGAGTCGCGGCGCGCGCTCGTGTGCTACGGCCGCGATCCCCTGCAAGAGCGCCAGGAAGTGCTGGGCATCCGCACAGCCGATGGGATCGGCGCCATCGATCGAGGCATCCAGGGTCCACAGATAGACGATGCCGTCGCAGGTGCCGGGGTCCACGGCTTCCCAGAGCCGCGCCAGGTCCTCGCAGTGGCCCCGCCGCACCTGCCATCGGCCGTGGCGCTCTTGGTAGGCGTCGCCGATCGCCACGCACGACACTTCGGAAGCGCCGTTGGCCCGGAGACCTTCGGCGGTTGCGGCCCCGATGCCGCCGTTGTCCATGAACACGAGCCAACGCCCCGGCGTGCCCGTCATCACGGGCGCCTCGGCCGCTTCCCAGGCGAAGTGATAGAGCCACTGATCGAGATCGTCGAGACCGCGGCCCTTGCCGGACGCCACGCGCCGGCAAGCGAGGCCCCGCACCTCCACTAGCGTCTCCCCATCGGCACCGGAGAGGATGAGATCGCCCTCGATGGCCTCGGGGGATCGATCCGTGATCACGCCGTGGCACCAGAAACTACCCGTCAACTGCCGGTACAGCCGCACCTGGTCGATGTGCACGGGCAGGTACAGGGGCCTCTCGCCCTCCGGGCCGCCATCGAGGACGGCGAGCAGGGCCTGGAAGCAGGCGTCGAGCAGGGTGGGGTGCAGGTGGTAGAACGCTTCGACGGTCGCGCCCGGGGGCGGCGTGATCCGCGCCCATACCTCGGCCTCTGCGCGATAGAGCGCCTGTATGCCCCGGAACCACGGACCGTAACCGAGACCCCGGCCTTCCAGGCCCCGGTACAAGGTGCCGACGTCCACGGCCTCGGTGCAGCGGGCGCGGATCGCTCGGGTGTCGAGCACCGGCGCCGCGGGGAGCCGCTCGGGGGCCAGGCGTCCCCGAGCGTGCAGGCGCCAGGTCGAGCGGTCGTCGCGGGTGCGGCTGAAGACAGAATACTCGCGCCGGTCTTTATCCGCGTCCACGCGAAGGACCGGTTCGTCGCCCTCCTCGATGACCAGGGCCTGAATGAAATCCAGGTCTTCGAGCGCACAGGGCCCCTCGCCGTGGAGATGCCGGTGGGCCGCGAGGCCGGCCTCGACGTACCCCGCCCCGGGGAACACCACCAGCCCATCGACGCGGTGGTCCTCGAGATAGGGCAAGAGATATCGATTGAGCGGCGTCTCCCAGGTCGGCCTCGGTGCAGAGAGCGCTTGCTCGAGGAAGATGTGCTCGCCGGGGTTTCCAACGCGGTCCAGGCGCGCCTCGGCGGACTCCACCCAGTAGGTGTCGCGCTGCCACGGATAGGTCGGCAGGCGCAAGTAACGGCCGCCCTGGGGAAAGAAACGTTGCCAGTCCATCGCATGGCCGGCCGTGTACAGGGTGCCGATGGCCTCGAATACGGCTTTATGTTCGGGCCGCTCGCGCCGCAGCGACGGGATGACGTGGCCCGGTACGCCGCGCTTCGCCAGGCATTGCTTGATCGACGTGGACAGGACCGGGTGCGGACCGATTTCGAGGAAGGTGCGATACCCATCCCCGATCAGGGCCTCCGTGGCATGTGCGAACAAGACCGCCTGGCGCACGTTGTGCCACCAGTAGTCGGCATCGTAGGCGACGCCCTCGACCCGCTGTCCGGTGACGGTCGAATAGAGCGGAATGGACGGCACCTTCGGCACGAGCCCCGCGAACGTCTCCACGATCTCGTCGCGCAGCGGGTCCATGTAGGGGCTGTGATAGGCGACCTCGACCTGGAGCACGCGGTTGAAGATACCGCGCGTCTCGACTGCGGCCGCAATGGCCCGCAGGCTCACCTCGTCACCGGCCAAGGTGACCGCGGAGGGACTATTGACGGCGGCGATGGACACGCTCGTGCCGTTACGATCGAGTAACGGGGCGGCCTCGTCTTGCGAAAGGCCTACGGCCAGCATGGTGCCGCGCCCGGCGGCCTTTTTCTGGATGCGGCTGCGGTGGTAGCTGACGAACACCGCCTCTTCGAGGCACAGGACACCGGCCACATAGGCCGCCGCCACCTCGCCGACGCTGTGTCCCACGACGGCCGCGGGCTCGATACCGCGGGCGCGCAAGAGGGCCACCAATGCCACTTGCAGCACCAAGTTGGCGGGCTGCGCGATCTGGGTCTCCCGGATCCGGGACTCTGCCTCGTCGGCCCGCATCTCGCTCAGGATCGACCACCCCGAGAGGCGCTGGAAGATCCGGTCACAGTCCTCGGCGGCCTCGCGAAACACCGCCTCGCTACGGAGCAATTCACGCCCCATGGCCCACCACTGCGGCCCCATGCCCGTGAGAACGAATACCGGTCGCGGATCCAGCCCGATCGGGACGGTGCCGGCCGTCGGTAAGCGCTCGGCGCCCTGCGCCACGATGGCCTCGAGCCCCGTCAGGAGCTCCGTTGCATCGGCGCCGATCACCGCCACGCGATGGTCGTGGTGCATGCGACGCACAGAGGCCGAATAGCAGAGGTCGTGCAACGACGCCTCCGGCAAGTCTCGCAGCCGATCCGCGATACGCTCGCACGAGGCCACGAGGGCGTGGGGGCTGCGCGCCGATAGCGGCAGAAACAAAGGGGCCTCGCCGGGAGGCGTGCCGGTGCCTTCCGGATGATGCGACCGGGGCGGTTCCTCCAGGATGACGTGGGCATTGGTTCCACCGTAACCGAACGAGTTGACGCCCACATAGACGGGATCGCCGCCGTTGGGCATCGGCTCCAGATCGCGGGGCAGGCGCAAACCGAGATCGGAAAACGGGATCGCGGGATTCGGACGGTCGAGATTCGCGAGCGGCGGGATCTCCTGGTGTCTCAGGCACAGGGCGGCCTTGACCAGGCCGGCGACCCCGGAGGCGGCCTCGAGATGCCCGATGTTGGCCTTGACCGAACCGACGACGCACGCCGCCTCGCCGCTGCGGCCCCGGCCCACCGCGGCCCCGAGGGCTTGCGCCTCGATGGGGTCGCCGACACCGGTGCCGGTGCCATGGGCCTCGAAATATCGGATGTGGGCCGGGAGCACATCCGCCTTTCGGCACACTTGCCGGATCAGGGTTTCCTGCGCTTGCGGGCTCGGCACGGTGATGCCCTCGGTGCGCCCGTCCTGGTTCACGCCGGTGCCTCGGATCAGGGCGTAAACGTCGTCCCCGTCACGCAGTGCGGCGCTCAACGGTTTCAACACCACGATGCCGGCGCCCTCACCGCGCGCATAGCCGTTGGCTCGGTGATCGAAGCTCTTGCTGTAGCCGTCCGGGGACAGGAACTTGCCTTTGCACATGGCGATCATGTACTCGGGCCGGAAGATACAGTTGACGCCGCCGGCGAGCGCCATCCCGCAATCACCGGCCCATAGGGCCTGACAGGCGAAATGGGTCGCGACCAGGGACGAGGAGCAGGCGGTATCCATGGAGACGCTGGGTCCACGCAGATCGAGCGTATAGGAGACGCGGTTCGACAGGATCGTCATGGTCGACCCGACGGCGGTGTGGGAGCGGATCTGATCGCGGTTGGCCGAGCCCATCTGGGTGAGCTTGTGATCGAGGGTAAAGGCCCCGATATAGACGCCGGTATCGGATCCGGCGAGCCCATCGGGCGGGATCCCGGCGTCCTCCAATGCCTCCCACGCGACCTCGAGCAACAACCGTTGCTGTGGATCGATATAGGGTGCCTCGCGCGGCGAGATGCCGAAGAACAGGGGATCGAACTCATGGATGGATTCCCGCAGGAAGCCACCTTTGCTGACGTAGATCTTCCCGGGCTTCTCCGGGTCCGAATCGTAATAGCGGCGGTGGTCCCAACGGTCGGCCGGCACGTCGGTGATGGCGACCTCGGCGTCGCGGAGCAGCCTCCAGAAAGCATTCGGCGTATCGGAACCCCCTGGAAACCTGCACCCCATGCCGATGATGGCGATCGGTTCACGACCGGGCATCTTCGCCGCGGTACCGGATAGTCGAGTCGTCATTTCCGCTCCTCTGTGCGTGTCGGGTTGGCGTCGAGGCGTAAGGTACTCGCCCTCCGGTCTCGGCTCTGTGATCTTTTTCACAGGCGGTGTGTGCGGTATTACCGCAATGCGGCAAACGGCGGATACGACGACACCGGGCGGGGG
>JBOIDT010000031.1:0-26979 GCA_050740755.1 Gammaproteobacteria bacterium | reverse complement strand
GCGAAACCCATCGAAAGGTGTGGGGATGTGTTGATGGGTTTGGGCTATCGCCTCTACCCATCCCACAATGGCACGACGGGTTAGCGTCGACGTATAAGTGAGGCCGCCCCTGTCGATACGCGCAGTCGCTGTCCGGTTGCACCGCTACGTTGGCTTGGGTGTGGCGGGCTTCCTGGTTGTTGCCGGGCTGACCGGCAGCCTCTTGGCGTGGAACGACGAGCTGGAGGCGGCGCTCAGCCCGCAGCTGTTCCGTGCCACACCGCCCGCGCCCGATGCTCAGGCGCTCGATCCGCTCGTTTTGCGCGCCCACGTCGCCGGGCACTACCCAAAGGTCTGGGTCCTGTACGCGCCACTCAAGGTGGAGGCAGGTCGCTCGGTTTTGTTCGCCATCGAAGGCGCGCCAAATCCCAGGACTGGCGACCCTGCCGAATTGCCCAATGATCAAGTCTTCGTGAACCCCTATACCGGCGAGGTGCTGGGCGAACGCAAGTGGGGCGACATCTCGCAAGGGATAAAAAACCTCATGCCGTTCCTCTACCGGCTGCACTACTCCCTGGCGCTCGGCACGGTGGGCGGCTACCTCATGGGGATCGTAGCACTGCTGTGGACCATCGATTGTTTCGTGGGGGCGTATCTCACCTTCCCGGCGCGGCGGTGCAAGCGCGAGAGCGGCCCTCACCCCCGGCCCCTCTCCCCGGAGGATAGAAGTTGGCCGTCGCGCTGGTGGCCGTCGTGGAAGGTGCGGGTTCGCTCTGGCGCGTACAAACTGAACTTCGATCTCCACCGTGCCGGTGGTCTGTGGCCCTGGTCGATGCTGTTGGTGCTGGCCTGGAGCAGCGTGGCGTTCAACCTCTCCGAGGTCTACAGCCCGGTGATGCGCGCGGTGTTTGCGCATCAGCCGGACGAGGCCTTGCCCAGGCTCGCCACGCTGCAGCCAGAGCCTGGCATCGGCTGGATCGATGCTCGCGAGATCGGCCGGCACCTGATGCAGGCCGAAGCCGGGGCCCGGGACTTCGAGGTGCTGGAGGAACAGGCGCTGCGCTACGATCCCCACACGGGTGTGTATCGCTACAGCGTGCGTAGCAGCCGCGACATCCGCGACCACGGCGGCAGCACCAGTGTCGTGTTCGATGCCAGCACGGGCGTGCGGCGCGGCCTCTGGCTACCCACTGGCGCCGCCAGCGGCGACACCATCCGTACGTGGATCACCAGCCTGCACATGGCCACACTTTGGGGCATACCCTTCAAGGTCCTCATCTGCGTGCTGGGTTTGGCAGTGGCCATGCTCAGCGTCACCGGCATCGTCATTTGGTGGAGAAAGCACCGCGCGCGGCGCAGCCGGTACATAGGAGCAAGGCCTTGGGTAATACCTAGCCACCCCGGCTCGGAACCCCAAAGACCCGCGGGAGAGGCAACGGCTTACAAGAGACGAGCTACTGGACTAATAACCTAAGCAATCACAGTACAAAACCCGCCAGCCACGCCGCCCTCTGCGGATAGCCAGCCAACGTTTGAACCTATGACAACACAAAGATCTATATGAACTTGCGGAGACTTTCCATGACGGACGCATTGCGATTAACCACAGGACTGAATACCGCTTTGACCGCCCGGTACAAGTGCTACGGCTTGGGCCTCGCCTCGGCAACGGCGCAAGGCTCGGACCTGCGAATTACCTGTACTTCACCGCCGGGCCGAAGGGCGAGGCCGATGGTCTCTTCGGCAGCCTGCACTACATGGATGATTGAGGGGCTGCAGCCAATTTTTTACAAACCAGCCAGCCATTCCTTCGGGTTAGCCATCCAATACCAATGCATAAGAAGGGTCTTGCTATGCCAAATACTGTCAAACCTAGTTTTAAACTCCCGCCAATTGTCCTTATACTTATATCGATGCTTCTTGGCGCTGCGCCAGTCGTGGCGGCCGATGTGCAACAGGACAAACCCGTGGCTGGTGAGGATGAACAACCTGTCGTCCTTCCGGTGATCACCGTCACGGCGGATCCCTCGAATGAGATCGCAACGCAAAGCACCACCGCCACCAAGACCGACACGCCGCTGATCGAGATCCCGCAGTCAGTCCAGGTGGTTCCGCGCACGCTGCTCGACGATCAGAAGGCGCTCACGCTGACCGACGCCGTTCGGAACGTGAGCGGCGTTCGGGTGCCATTCAGTGCTGGAGGACGCGGCGAGCAATTCGTGATCCGTGGCTTCAGCAGCTTCGAGACCATCTTCAAGAACCGCTTCCGCAGCAACGCCTTCACCGGTGACCTCCGGACCGCGACCGAGCTGCAGAACATCGAGCGCATCGAGATCCTCAAGGGGCCGGCCTCACTGCTCTACGGCAACCTCGACCCGGGCGGCGCCGTCCACCTCTTCACCAAGCAGCCGCTGGACCGTTTCTACGCGGCGCCCGAGCTGACCATCGGGAGCTTCAACTTCTACCGCCCGGCGATCGACGTCTCAGGACCGATCGACGCCGGCAAGACCCTGCGCTACCGCCTGAACGGGGCGTACGAGCTGGCCCGGAGCTTCCGCGACTTCGTGGAGACCGAGCGGCTCTTCGTCGCTCCGGTGCTGTCATGGACGCTCCGGCCCGGGACGACGCTGACCCTTGAGGGCGAGCACCTCGACGACATCCGACCGATCGACCGCGGACTGGTGGCGGCGGGCCGGGGGGTAGCCGACGTCCCAGCCAGCCGGTTCCTGGGGGATCCTGACCGGCGCAACGAGTTCGACCAGACCCTGGTCTCGCTGGTCCTCGACCACCAATTCGGCCCTAAGTGGTCGCTCCGCGCGGGCTATCGCTACGGGCTCGCGCATGAGACTTACGACAGCATCGAAGCGAGGGGGAATCCGAGAGCCGACGGCCGCACGCTGCCGCTCGCCGCGTCCAAGATCCCGCAGACGATCCAGGCCCACCAGCTCCAGGGTGACCTGGTAGGCAAGTTCAGCACCGGGCTCGTGGGCCACACGCTGCTGATCGGTCTGGAATTGGCCCGGCTCGAGCACGATACGACGTTTCGGGATGCTAGCGCGGGCACCATCGACATCTTCGATCCGATCTATGAGTTTCCCGTCGGGACGTTCGCGACGTTGTTCGATCAAGAGCGCCGCGGCGACGTCCTGGGCATCTACCTCCAGGACCAAGTCCAGCTCCTGGAGCCTCTCACGCTCGTCCTCGGCACGAGGTTCGACGTCGTCGATAGGAGGTCGCTGAACCGGCTCAACGGCCGGACGACCGAACTGGACGACACCGATGTGTCGCCGCGGGTCGGCCTCGTCTGGCCAGTACCCCCGGTCGCGCTCTATGCGAGCTGGAGCCGGTCCTTCCAGCCGCAGTCCGGGATCTTGACCATCGAGGGGGCCGAGCCGTTTGAGCCCGAGCGCGGCGAGGCGTACGAGGTGGGTGTCAAGACGGACACCTTCGGCGGGAAGCTCGTCTCGACGCTGGCGCTCTTCCAGATCACCAAGGAGAATGTCCTGACGGCCGATCCCAACGACACGCGGCGCTCCATCGCCGTCGGCGAGCAGCGGAGCCGCGGGATCGAGGTGGACATCGCCGCACGGCCACTCCCGGGTTGGAACATCATCGCGGCCTACGCTTTCACCGACGCGGAGATCCGGAAAGACAACAGGTTCAAGGTGGGCAGCGAGCTCCACAACGTACCGGAGCACGGCGGGAGCCTGTGGACGACCTACGAGCTCCAGGACGGCTGGCTGCGCGGGCTCGGCTTCGGCGCCGGCCTCTTTGTGGCTGGTGAGCGCGCCGGGGATCTCAACAATAGCTTCGACCTGCCCGAGTACGCTCGTACCGACGCCGCGATCTTCTACCGTAAAGGCATTGTTCAGGCGGCGCTCAACGTGAAGAATGTGTTCGACGTCGAGTACTTCGAGGGGGCGCAGTCGCGCAGCTCTGTGGTCCCGGGCTCCCCGTTCACCGTGTTCGGCACGATCGGACTGCGGTTCTGACGATCCAGAGCGAATGTGGGCATCAGGCGATCCACGCTGTTTGCGATCCACAGCTGGCTGGGCGTCAAGCTCCTGATCCTGCTCGGCGCCGTCTTCCCGGCGATGCACATCGCGCCGCAATCGGCGCCGGTGCGCTGACGCGCGATGATCGAGAACGTGGAGCGTCGTTATCCGGACGCATGGAGTGATCCACCATGACGAGCCGAGAGGTTTGGATCCGGCTACACCGCTATGCGGGCTTAGCAATGGCGCTTTTTCTCACCATCGCGGGCCTGACCGGCAGCATGATCGCGTTCAATCATGAGCTGGACGAGTGGCTGAACCCGGAGCTGTTCCACGTTTCGAGCCGCGCCGCGCCGCTACCGTACTTGGAGATCGGGGGTCTGCCCGGGCGTATCGTGATTTGCATCACGGGCATCGTGGTCACGATGCTATCGGTCACCGGCATCGTCATTTGGCTCCAGAAGCGGCGCACGCGCCAGGTGCGCGGTGCGCACTCTCCGCTTAACGACCCAGCCCGCCATGCCCTCGGGACAGCGAGCCACGAACATGACTAAGAAAGGAGCACACTATGCCATTCGATTTCAAATCCAGACCCATCGCACGAAGCCGTAAACCGTGGTCGGAGAGTAGACCGGGGTCTCACCGGGCCGACGCCGACTGAGGTGACAATGAAGATCCGTTGGGCACAAACCGCGCTTTTGTTTCTGCTCGTTGGCGTCGCTCCGTCCTGCGTCAGCGATACGGCATTGAGACACCGAGGCGACTCCCGGCCGGCGTTCCTCATCGTGGGGCCAGACCGGGGGTTCCAAGGTAATCGGGAGATCAAGGAGGCGTGCAACGCATTCGCGAAGGACTATTGGGCTCGCTTGGTCTTTATCTCGCTTGCCGAAGAGTATGAGGATGCGATGCGCCACAAACTCGAGGAGGCACTCAAGGAGCTACGTGCCGGGGGTAGTGGATCGGTTGTCGTTATACCGCTTGTGCTCTCGGAATCAGATCCCCATCTCAAGAAAGCGAAGGGTCTTCTTGCGAGCATGGAAGAGCGGCTTCAGTTTGCTCCCGCGATGGTGCGGGACCACCTCGCTGCTCAGATCCTCGAAGATGGAGCGCGAGCCCTTTCCAAGGTTCCTGCAAACGAGCAGCTCGTGGTGGTGGGCTACGGAGCGACAAATACTGCGGAAGCCGCAACGATGCGCCGCGAGCTGGAAAAGCTCGCAACAGAGATCCGCCGTCGGCTCTTATTCAAGGAAGCCAAGATCGCTTTGTTTTTCCATCCCGCCGCCCCGGAAGGTGTTCTGGAGGAGGGCAATAAGCGAGCGGAGAAAACAATCCGCGCTGCGGGCAGCCACCATGACGCTGTGGTCGTCCCCTTTCACCTCGGTCCTAAGCACACGGGCTCGATGCAATTCAGCCGCCGTATCGAAGACATACTGCAGGGCGTTCGCGCCCGCTATGACGGCCGTGAGATCCTGCCGCACGCAAATGTCGTTCTCTGGCTCAAAAAGATGGCGAACCAGAGGATGGCGCCGAGAAAGACGGGTGTCGTCATCATGCCTCACGGGGCGGGTGAATACCTGAACGAGCCGATTTTGAAGGCCGTCGAACCTTTGGTCTCGCGCTACGATCTAGAAGTCGCATTCGGCATGGCGGACACCGAAATGCTCCAAGAAGCCATCGACCGGCTCGAGGAGAGAGGCGCTACGCACATTCTAGTGCTGCGCCTTTACGCCACCTCCTTGAGCCTCCGCGACGAGACGGAGTATATCTTAGGGCTCAGGGAGAGCTGGCCGCTCCACGGGCATGCCCACGGTTCCAGCGCCGCAGATCCGCCACGCGTGCGTGCGAGCGCGGTGCTCGCCACCGCGGGTGGTTTAGATGCCGATCCCCTCATCAGCGAGGTGTTGCTACAGCGAGCCGCTGAGGTGAGCGTGGCGCCAGAAAGCGAGACGGTGATCCTGCTTGCGCATGGTTCAGGCTCGGAGGATGTCGAGGGGTACTGGCTGCAACAGCTTGCGGCACAGGCAGGTTTTATCCGGGCCAAGGCGCGGCCCGTTTTTCGAGCAGTCGAGTATGCCACCGTGCGCGAAGACTGGCCCGGAAAACGCGAGCAGGCCATCGAGAAAGTAAGAAAGATGATTGTGGGAGCCGCAAGCAACGGCGGTCGCGCGCTCGTGGTCGCGGCGCGGCTTGCGGGCGCTGGCCCGTATCAACGGTTTCTGAACGGCCTAAGCTACAGTTTTAATGGCAAGGGGATTGCCCCGCATCCCAATCTGACACGCTGGATGGAAAAGGAGATCGAACGGTGGATCGCTGGCTTAAGCCCAAGCATCAAGGGGGGGTCACCGAGTAGCGCCGGAAGAGCGAGCGGCCGCTGAGGTGACGGCGATTTACACATGAGAATTTGCAAGTAATAATGGTGGCGTTAGATGGGAAACTACGGCACAAACGGAAAGTCCGGAGTTTACTGACAGTGAGACAACCCAACGACGCTTGAAAAGCGAAGAGCCGTTGCAAGGGCGGGAGGAAGTCATCATCGAGCACGGCAGGCAACGGGACCGGCCAGCCCTCTGCGGACTTAACCACCTGGAGACCCCTGCGATGAAGAAAAAGCAGAAGAAACACCCGCTGGCATTGACGATTATCGCCCTGCTCCACGGTCTGCGCTGCGTCGTAGCGGAGCCGGCGCCGGTCGTGCCGCCCGACATCGACGTGAGCGGCGCTCACGAGCTCGCTTATAAGGCGGATACGGGCACCGCGAGCTCGGCGAATGAGCCGTGCCATGGAGCATCCGCTCGCGCTTGCCGTGCACGCCGCAGCACTGGGACTTGCTATCGCGACAGGTGGCGAAGCGATAGCTCCGACAGTCCGCGCGGCGGAAACGCGCCGCGACACGGCGCCGCGCAAGACCTACAACATTCCACCCGCCCCTCTGACGCGGGCCTTGAACCGCTTTGCGCGAGAGGCGGGGTTGATCCTGTCTTTTGATCGAGCGCTTGCGGCGGGCAAACGAAGCGCGGGTCTCAGCGGCGAGTATTCGGTCGATGAGGGCTTGCGCGCCCTGCTTGCCGGCACCGGTGTCATCTACCGCTTCACAGCCGAGCACACAGTTACCCTGGAGAAGATCGCTGATAACGGCGTGATTCAGCTTTCGCCCATCACCGTCGTGGCCGAGAAGATAGCGGATCTGGGTTACGCGTCCGCCCTCGCCAGCACGGCGACGCGCTTACCCGAGTCGATCCTAGACACTCCCCGGTCCGTCAACGTCGTGCCAGAAACCTTGATCGAGGATCGAGCGATCCTGGATCCGCAGGAAGCGATCCAGAACGTGAGCGGCGTGCAGCGCGGAGTGTCCCGGACGGGCGTGGGTGAGTCTTACCTTGTCCGCGGCTTCGCTCAGCAGGCGCTGTTCAAAGACGGTTTCCGTGCCGGCCAGTCTCCGGGGACCTCCGAGTTCCCGTTCGAGGGGCCGAACGATGTCGCAAACCTCGAGCGCATCGAGGTGCTGAAAGGCCCGTCAGCCATTCTCTACGGGCGAGGCGAGCCCGGCGGCACGCTCAACTACGTCACCCAGGTGCCGGACTTCGAGAACCGCGCGAGCTTCCAGCAGCATTTCGGCAACTTCGATTTCTACCGCACCGAGCTGCACGCGAACGGTGCTCTTGCCTCCGAAGCGCCTGCGTCCGAGCGATTCGCCGCACGCCTCGATGCCGCCTACCAGACGAACGCGTCGTTCATCGATTTCGTCGAGGGCGAGCGTTTCTTCGCCGCCCCGGCCTTCCGCTGGCGGATCGGCCCGGAGACGGCGCTCACGCTGCGCGGCGAATACGCGAACGACGATCGGTCGACCGCCTTGGCGCTGCCGGTCGTCGAGGGCCGCGTCCTGGACGCGCCCTACGACCGCTATTTCGGCGAGCCGGGGTTCACGGAGATCGGGGCCGAGACCTGGCGCGGCCTCGCGACGCTCGATCACCGCTGGAGCGAGGATCACGCCACGTCGATATCGATTCACGGAGTCCGGAGCGAAAGCGAGGGCGGGAACTTCATCCTCTTCAACTTCGCCGGCCCCCTGCAGGACCCGGTGACCGGGGACATCGCCCGCACGGCGGAGATCGTCGACTCCACCGGAGACTACTTCACCGCCCGGATCGACCACACATGGGACTGGACGATCCACCAGGCAGCGCCACGGTCGGCCGACCGCGAGGCCGGCGAAGCGTCGGGCTGGCGCTTCCCGGCGGTACAGAGTCAGCTTCTCCTCTCGGTGGAGTTCGACCGCCAGGCGATCGACGGCAACCGCGTCCTGAGCGGCCACAGCCCGCTGAATCCGCTTCGGCCACGCTACACGGGCTACGCGCCGCGGCCGCTCCTGCCCGGCTTCCCGACCGTCTTCTTCGACGACCAGACGGACGAAGCCGAGGCCACCTCGGTGCTGCTGCTCGATCGGCTGTCTTTCGGCGAGGCCGTGATCCTGTCCTTCGGCGGGAGATACGAATGGTTCGATGGGAGCAGCAAGACCACGTTCTCGCCGGAGGGCCTTCCGTTCGCGGAGAGCGATAACGACCTAGACGAGCAGATCTTCAACCCCTCGGTCGGTCTGCTGGTGAAACCCATCCCCAACCTGTCGCTCTTCGGGAGCTACTCCGAATCGACGAACGCCTTCCAGAACATCAGACTTAGAACCGTGACGGGAGAAGCGCTGGAAGAGGAACGCTCACGCCAGTACGAAGCGGGGGTCAAGGCCGAGCTGTTCGATGGACAGCTTTTCGCGACGACAGCACTTTTTCAGATCGAAAAAAGCGATGTCGCCGGCTCCGATCCTGACAATCCGTTCTTTTCCGTGAACCGCGGCAAAGAGCGCAGCCGCGGCATCGAGCTCGATATCGCGGGGGAGCCGCTGGCCGGCTGGCGGCTGACGGCAAACTATGCCTACATCGATGCCGAGATCACCGATGATCCGAGCGGCGTCACCACCGGCAATCGCCGCTTCGGCGTGCCCGAGCACAGCGGCGGCTTCTTCACCACCTACGAGATCCAGGACGGTTTGCTGCAAGGCTTCGGCGGTGGCGGCGGTCTCTTTGCTTCCGGTCGCGTGGAATTGGACAACTTCGGCACGGCGAAGCTGCCGGGCTGGGAGCAGCTCGATGCGGTGCTCTTTTATAAACGCAAGCACTGGGTCGCCCAGCTCAACGTCAAGAACCTCTTGGACGAGGAGTTCTTCTACGCGTCGAGCGCTTTCACGGTTTCCGAAGTGCAGCGCGCGCCGGAGCGGACGATCCTGGGATCGTTGAGCTTCAGGTTCTGAGACCTCCGAAAGCGCTGGATCCATGAGGACGCGTCCGCTGGCCCGGCCTTACCCCATCCGTTTCTGACAACGCGCGTCTTGAGCTTAGAGTTTCTTGAACGCACGAACGACAAGACTCTGGTACCTCGTCCACAAGTGGACCAGCCTCATCTGCACCGCGTTTCTGCTGATGCTGTGTATCACCGGCTTGCCGCTGATTTTCCACCACGAGATCGACCATGCTTTGGGCGCCCCCGAACCGCCGCCGATGCCGGCCGGTACCCCGCGCGCGAGTCTGGACGGCATGGTCGCGAAGGCAAAGGCCGAGCACCCGTCAGAGGCCATGCAGTATGTCTTCACCGACGAGGACGAACCGGATGTCTGGTATGTGGCCATGGGCGAGACCGCCAATGCGTGGGAATCTTCGGTGTTTTACACCTTCGATGCACGCACCGGGGAGCTGCTGGACACCTGGACGGCGGACGACAAGGAAGTCATGGATGTGATCTTTCAATTGCACTACGACCTGTTCGCAGGTCTGCCGGGCACCTTGTTTCTCGGATTTATGGGCCTTCTGTTCGTCATCGCGCTCATTTCCGGGACCATGGTGTACGGCCCGTTCATGCGCAAGCTGCCCTTCGGCACCGTGCGCAAGGGGCGATCCCCGCGCACGAGATGGCTCGATCTGCACAACCTGCTGGGCATCGCCGCGCTCGTCTGGCTGCTGGTCGTTGGGACCACCGGAGTCATCAATACCCTGTTGATCCCCATCTTCGGCTATTGGCAGAACACGGAACTGGCCGAGATGACCGCGCCGTACAAGGACAAGCCGCCACTCGAGGATACCGGCTCGGTAGACAAGGCGCTGGCGACGGCCCAGGCGTTCGCGCCGGAGAGGGAGGTCAGCTTTATCGCGTTCCCGGGCAACGGATTTGCCGGTTCCCACCACTATGCTGCGTACTTGCGGGGACAGGAGCCGCTCACCTCCAAGCTACTCAAGCCCGTGCTTATCGACGCGCAAGCCTACGCGGTTACCGACACCCGGGAATTACCGGGCTACGTGAGTGTGCTCTTGCTTTCCCAGCCGCTGCACTTCGGCGACTACGGCGGCCTGCCGCTCAAGGTCCTGTGGGGGCTGCTGGACCTGATCGCCATCGTGGTGCTCGGAAGCGGGCTGTATCTATGGTGGGCGAAACGAAACGTCGCGTTTGAGACCGGTCTGAATACGGCGCAATGCAGCGACATGGAAGATGTGGGTAGGGAAGCGTGAGCGAGACGCAGAGTGGGATCCGGATCTGGGCGGCACCGATCACATTGGGCCTCGTCACCACCGCCGGCCTTATCGCCGCGTTGCTCGCCGACGGCATCGGCGATGCCGTCTCCTGGGCTGCGCTCGCGATCCCCGTGGCCGTGTGTTGTTGGTACGCGTTGAAGAAAAGATAAGCCGTGCGCACCAAACTACAAGCCGCTCTCGATGCCGGAGACCTCTCCGGTACGCTGGAACTATGTCGCGAGCGCCTGTCCGAGCAGCCCGACGATGCCGACGCGCACCGTCACCTGGCGCAGCTTCATGCCGCCAGCGGAGAGCCCGGGTTGGCCATGCGCGCCGACGCCTTGCTGCTCGACCCCACGCGCGCCGAGACCTATCTCAACCTCGGCGACCTGTTGATCGAGACGGACCAGTTCGAGGACGCCGTGCAGTGCTTCGAACGGGCCGCGAAGCACGATCCGAAGCTGGCCGCGGCGCGCACCCGTCTGGCGCAGGAGCTCTCGGCGCGCGGCAAGGTGAAACGTGCGGAATCCCTGTTCCGCCGGTCGCCGGGCCTGGACCCCGATCAAGTGCAAGGCTGGTTTGGCCTGGGCCGCACCCTGGAGGATCTGGGCGTAGCCGAGGGCGCGCTGGGCTGTTACCTCAATGTGATCGCGCGGCGGCCCGGCCACGCGCAGGCCACCGGCCAGTATCTGGCGCTGGCTTAACGAGCCGTCCGCACCTCGCCTTTGATCGCTCTTGCGTTTTCCGAATGCTTCGATTATCATAGAAACATGAAAGAAAGCACGGCGGTCACGCGCCTGGCGGCCCTGGCCCAGGGATCCCGGCTCGCCATCTTCCGCCTGCTGGTGCAGGCGGGGCCCGAGGGGCTCTGTGTGGGGGACATCGGGGCCAAGCTCACGGTGGCTCCGGCCACGCTTTCCTTTCACCTGAAGGAGCTGACCCGCGCGGGATTGATCAAGGCACGGCAGGAGGGCCGGTTCATCTACTACGCGCCGGACTTCAAGGCGATGAACGACCTTCTTGCTTACCTTACCGAAAACTGTTGCGGTGGCAAACCCTGTGAAACCAAATGCGTCGCGCCTTTATGCCGGGAGAAGTGATGCGTACTGTGCCCCATTCGCCAAACGGGCGAACGACAATGTCCGTCTTTGAGCGTTACCTGACCCTGTGGGTCGCGGCCTGTATCGTGGTCGGCATCGCCTTGGGCCACTGGTTGCCGGCCGTGTTCCAGGCCATCGGCGCCGCCGAAGTGGCAAAGGTGAATCTGCCGGTGGCCGGCCTGATCTGGTTGATGATCATCCCGATGCTGGTCAGGGTCGACTTCAGTGCATTGCACCGCGTGCGCGAGCACTGGCGCGGTATCGGGGTGACGCTCTTGATCAACTGGGGCGTCAAACCCTTCTCGATGGCGTTGCTGGCGTGGATCTTCATCGGCCACCTGTTCAAGCCCTATCTGCCGGCTGAGCAGATCCAGTCCTATATCGCCGGACTCATTCTCCTGGCCGCCGCACCGTGCACGGCGATGGTCTTCGTCTGGAGCAACCTGTGCCGGGGCGAGCCCCATTTCACGCTGAGCCAGGTCGCGCTCAACGACGTCATCATGGCGTTCGCTTTCGCGCCGATCGTCGGCCTGCTCCTCGGTTTGTCGGCGATCACCGTGCCCTGGGAAACCCTGTTCTTGTCGGTTGTGCTCTACATCGTCGTGCCGGTCTTCATCGCACAACTGCTGCGCCGCCGGATCCTCGCAAGACGCGGAGAGGAAGCGCTCGGCAGGCTCCTGCGCCGGCTTCAGCCCGCCTCCTTGATGGCATTGTTGGCCACGCTGGTGCTGTTGTTCGGGTTCCAGGGTCGGCAGATCATCGCGCAGCCTCTGCCGATAGCACTGTTGGCCATGCCGATCCTGATCCAGGTCTATTTCAACGCCGGCCTGGCCTATATGCTCAACCGCGTCGCGGGCGAAGCGCACTCTGTGGCCGGACCGTCCGCCTTGATCGGTGCCAGCAACTTCTTCGAGCTGGCGGTGGCCGTGGCGATCAGCCTGTTCGGTTTCGAGTCCGGCGCCGCACTGGCCACGGTGGTCGGCGTGTTGATCGAGGTGCCCGTAATGCTGTCGGTGGTCCACATCCTCAACGCATCGCGTGGCTGGTATGAACGCGGACTCCGCGATGCTCCTCACGGGATTGCCCCGTGGATGAAGGGATGAGCGTGAACCGGGCTCTGTGGGTGGGCGCGGCTACTGCGGCGCAGCCCGCGGGCGCAACTTGCTCATGGCTCCTGCGCCCACGGATTGACCACCGGCACGGTCAGACCGTGGAATTGCCGCCGGTCGCGCACGGCCACCGTGGCCCGGTGCGCCAGGGCGACGGCGATCTGCGGATCCGCACCTTCACCGGGCGACCGGCCATGTGCCTCCGCATCCCCACCCGCGCGTTCGACGCCGCAAGCGCTGCGATGAGGATCCTATGCGACGCCAGGTGGGAGCAAGACCGTTCTTGTTCGTTTTTTGTGAGCTACAATCGGGATCATGCCGGTCAAGCAAGTCCTCACCGAAAGCCGCGTCCCGGTCAAGGTCTATACCGACGAGGTCGAGGCCTCGGCGCGCCAGCAGCTCCTGAACATCGCGACCTTGCCCTTCGTGCATCACCATGTCGCGGCGATGCCCGATGTGCACACCGGGATCGGGGCCACGATCGGGTCCGTGATCGCGACCCATCGGGCCATCATCCCGGCCGCGGTGGGGGTGGACATCGGCTGCGGCATGATGGCCGCGCGCCTGTCGCTCAAGGTCGATGCGCTCGACGAGAAGCGCCTGAGACTCGTGTTCAATCAGATCGGCCGCGACGTGCCGGTCGGCCGCGGCCAGCACCGCGAGGAGCGGGCGTCCGGCGAGGCGGCGCGGCCGTTCGAACCTCTGCTGCGTGGCATCCTCGAGAAGCACCCCGGGGTCCGGAAGGCCTGCGGCAAGTCCACGAACTGGGTTCTGCAGATGGGCACACTCGGCGGCGGCAATCACTTCATCGAGATCTGTCTCGACGAGGACGGGCGGGTGTGGGTGATGCTGCACTCCGGCAGCCGCGGGATCGGCAACGCCATCGGCACCTATTTTATCGATCTCGCCCGTCGTGACATGGAGCGCTGGTTCATCCAACTCCCGGACCGTGACCTCGCCTATCTCCCCGAGGGCAGCGAGCACTTCGAGGACTACGTCGAGGCCGTGGACTTTGCGCAGGCCTACGCGGCACGGAACCGCGAAGAGATGATGAAGCTCATCCTGGCGGCGTTACAGAGACACCTGCCGCCCTTCGAGGTCACCTCGGAGGCGGTGAACTGCCACCACAACTATGTCGAGCGCGAACACCATTTCGGCGCCGACGTATGGGTGACCCGCAAGGGCGCCATCCGCGCGCGCGAAGGCGATCTCGGGATCATCCCCGGCAGCATGGGCCAGAAGTCCTACATCGTGCGCGGCAAGGGTGCCCCGGACAGCTTCCAGTCCTGCGCCCACGGCGCCGGCCGGCGCATGAGCCGCGGCGCGGCCATGAAGTCCTTCACCCGCGCGGACCTCGCGCGCCAGACCGAGGGCGTCGTGTGTCGCAAGGACGAGGGCGTCATCGACGAGATCCCGGGCGCCTACAAGGACATCGACACGGTGATGGAGAACCAGCACGACCTCGTCGAGGTCGTGCATACCTTGAAGCAGGTGGTATGCGTGAAGGGTTAGGGGCGGACCCCACCCTGTTGCCGATGGGCCAGGCGGCCCGTTGATGGCGAGTCGAGGTAGGAAGCGATAATGGTGGCGGCCTCTTCGATACCCGTGGGCGAGACCGCCGGCCGCTCGGGTTGGGCCCATAGGGCGCCGAGGGCATCGGCGATCCGTCCCTGTTCCAGATCCGCTCGCTCCAGCTCCCGGCAGCGCGCGTGACGCGCCAGCCACCGAATCGTATAGGGCTCCTCCGGCCAATCCCGGCGGGGGGTGTAGAGGACCGGGATCCCGTTGCAGGCCGCCTCGACGAAGCTGCCATAGCCGGGCTTGGTGATGAGCGCGTCGGCCGAAGCGAGGAGGTCGATATACGAAACCCCTGCGGCCTCGATGGGATACACCGCGCCGCCACCATCGATGTGGGTGCCGGACATGAGCAAGACCACCCCGCGCGGGATCCGCCATTGCGTGTAACGGACGGGAGTGGGGATCCCCCCGAGGAACAGGAGGACGAGCTTGTCGCCGGGATCGATCCCGAGTCGCGCACCGATCTCACCCTTGCGATCACGCCCGATCCGGGCGATCGGACCTACCGCCCGGCAGGTTGGCAGACCCGGCAGGGGCATGCTCGGCTCGGGGTTCAGGAACAGGTTGGCACAGTGGTAAGCCGCATGGATCTCTCGGTGGATGGCATCGGCTTCCGGTTTGTCTCGACAGTAGTGGTAGAACACCTCTCCCCAGTGGAGCGAGCACAGGGCCAATGCGGGAATTCCGGCCTCCGCCGCGGCCGCGAGGGGCACATAGGGGATGTTGGCGAGGACCAGGGACGGGCGCAGCTTGCAAAGTCTTCGCGCTTCGAAACGTACCAGGGCGCGCCATCGGCGGTGGGTCTCGAGATAGGCCGCGTAACTCGCCGGCGCCAGGACATCGAGGGAGTTCGCCATCGCCATGGCATCGTCGACGGGTTCGGCGATGTGCTCGAACGAACCCCGGAAATGGTCCTGCAAGACATGAAGAGGAGCCGCGCATCGGAGGGTGACGCGCAGATCGGGTATCCTAGTCCCGAGCGCATTGACTATCGGGCCGGTCTGCGCGATATGGCCGAAGCCGTGGTAGGAGATCGCGACGTACAGGCTAGCGCTCAAGCCCGCCCCCTGTATCACTTACGGCATATCGGAACAGCACCATGTGGTACGCCGTTCTCGCCGATCTGGTCGTCAGCGTCCATTTCCTGTTCGTGTCGTTTGTGGTGTTCGGCGGCCTCTTGGCGATGCGCTTCAAGCACGTCGTTTGGATCCACCTGCCGGCCGCCTGCTGGGGCGTCTTGATCGAGCTCTGCGGCTTCGGGTGTCCGCTCACACCGCTGGAGAACCGGCTCCGCCATGAGGCCGGACAAGTGGGGTATCCAGGCGGTTTCCTGGAACACTACCTCGTAGCGATCCTATATCCCGACGGATTGACCCGACCGTCACAGATCGCCCTGGGTGTCGCCCTCGTCGTGCTCAACGCAATCGTGTACTGGCGGGTGATCGCCCGGTGGCGGCGGGATCGCGCGGCTTGATCCCATTCCACAACGTCGTCGCCGTTGCCGGGCCATAGGCCTGCGATGGATCATTTCCCAAACGCCAAACGTTCGTACTCATCGACCATGTGCGAGAACGAGTAGCGCTCTTCGACCATCACGCGCCCGGCATCACCCAAGGCTCGGCGCAGGTCCGGGCGATCATGGATGAGCTCCAGGATCTGGCCGAGTCGGTCCACATCCCCGTTGGGATAGACGTAGCCGTTGGCGGCGCCTTCCGCAATCATTTCCCGCGCGCCGCCCACATCGCTCAGCACCACGGGGCGGGCCATCGCCATCGCCTCCAAGGCCGCGTTGGAGAACGTCTCGACGGCCTTCGATGTCAGCACGAAGACATCCATCGCGAGCAAGGCCGGCCGCACATCCGCGAGGACCCCTGCGAATACGATACGGTCCCGCAGGCCGAGGCGTGCCGCCATGGCTCGGAGCGCATCTCGCTCCGGACCGTCTCCGACGATGAGGCACTGGGCATCGATGCCCCGGGCGACGAGCCGTCCCAGCACACGGATCAGGTCCTGGTGATTCTTTTCCTTCCGCAACCGACCGATGCTCCCCACGATGAAGGCACTCGGATCGAGCCCCCACCGTCGCAGCCACTCGTCGCGGTTTCCGGAAACCGCTCCCTTTTGGTACTTGTCGACATCGACGCCGTTGTAGATATAAGTACACCTCGCTCCGTTCAAGCGGTAGACGCGCCGCCATTTCGCGAGCTGCGCTTGGCAACCGAATACGATCCGCCGTGCCCGTGACAGGAGGCAACGATAAACCAGCATTTGAAAATGATGCTTCAGCGACACGAAGTCGGTCACGTTGATCAAGACATCGAAAGAAAGCGCGTCTCGTGAGAGGGCCCGCTGAACCGCGAGAGCGTACGCCATCGGATAGAGATTCACGCACAGGATCAACCGGATCTCGTGCACCCGGACGTATTCCGCCAAGCGTTCGATGGCGGCGAAGGACAGCTTGCCCCGACGCTCCAGGCACACCAGGGGGACCCGGCGGTCGACCCATTCGGCCAAGGGCGCGGGGGGATTCAGATAGGCAATGTGAACGCGACGGCCGCGGTTGGAAAGCTCTGTCGACACGGCCACGGTCTTCTTTTCCGATCCACCGACCGCCAGGGTGTCGATGAGGAAAAGGACCGGCGGCGATTGACTCTCGGTCTGTTGCATGCATTGCGACCGCGGCCCTCCCGCGAGCCCTACGGTCCCTCGACCGGGCGCCGTTCTCGGCACAAGCCCTCGCGCTCGCCGAGCAGGCGCTCGATCTCCCCCAGGCCCTCGGCCGACAGGGCCTGATCGACGTTCTTGACGGTCTCGGCGATCTGCGCCGGAGATCGGGCGCCGACGATGGCCGCGGCTATCTCGGGGCGCCGCAGCACCCAGGCGATGGCGAGGCCGGCGGGCGAGCACCCCTCGCCCTTCGCGATGCGCCGGAGCCCCTCGACGAACGCGAGGTTTGCCGACAGCTCCGGTTCCTGGAAACGCGCCCCCTGCCGCCGCCAGTCGCCCTCGGGCAGGTCCGCGAGGCGCGCGTGCGTGTACTTGCCAGTCAGGAGCCCATAGGCCAGCGGCCCGTAGGCCACCACTCCGATCTCGTGGGCCGCACAGTAGGGCAAGATCTCGGCCTCGACCCCGCGATCCAGGAGGCTGTAAGGCGGCTGGAGCGAGGTGACCGGATGGAGCGCCTGGGCGCGCCGCAACTGCCCCACGCTGAAGTTCGACACCCCCGCGTGGCGGACCTTGCCGCGCTCGATCAAGCGGGCCATGGCCTCCCACGCCTCCTCGACGCCGGGATCGGGGTTCGGCCAGTGGATCTGGTAGAGGTCGATCGACTCGATTCCGAGCCGTCTCAGGCTGTCCTCCGCCTCCTTCTCGATGCTCGCGGCCGTGAGGCGGTTGGTGACCCGGCCTTGCGCGGGGTCGTCCCAAACGAGGCCGCACTTGGTGGCGATCACCACCTCATCGTGCCGGCCGCGGATCGCCTGCCCGACCAGCGTCTCGGCATGGCCGAGCCCGTAGGCCGGCGCGGTGTCGATCCAGCCGACGCCGAGATCCAGCGCCCGGCGTATCGTCGCCACGGACTCGGCATCGTCCTGCGGCCCCCAGCCATAGGCCCAGGGACCGCCGATCGCCCAGGTCCCGAGCCCCACGGGCGTGAGGCAGAGGTCCGATCGTCCGAGACGACGTTTTTGCATCGCGTGGCGGCACCGAGGGGCAGCCTGCCATTCTACCCGCCGCGCGCCACCGTGCGTGAGCGGGCGAGGCCCAGGGCCCCGCACGCATCGATTTGATCTCAGAGGCCCAACCCGCTAATCTCCCGCGCCGCTCGGTTTTTCAACAGGAGGGCATGAGATGCGGCCACGGCTCGTCGCCGGCAACTGGAAGATGAACGGCACGCGCGCCGAGATCCTCCCGCTCGTCCAGGCCCTCAAGGAGGGGCTGGACCCCGCGCCGCGGGCGGAGGTCGCCGTGTGCCCGCCGTTCGTCTATCTGCCGCTGGTCGGCGAGTTGCTGGAGCGGACCCCCCTCGCGCTCGGCGCGCAAGACGTCTGCGAAGAGGCGGCCGGGGCCTACACCGGCGAGGTCTCCGGGCTCATGCTGCGCGACTATCGTTGCCGCTACGTCATCGTCGGCCATTCGGAACGGCGCCACGTCTACCGGGAAGACGATGGGCGGGTGGCGCGGAAGTTCTCTCGGGCGCTCTCTAGCGGGTTGATCCCCATCCTGTGCCTCGGAGAGACGCTCGCGGAGCGTGAGGCCGGGAACACCGAAGCAGTCGTCGACAGGCAGCTCGGGGCGGTCCTGGAGCAGAGCGATGCCCGGGCGATGCGCGCGGCCGTCATCGCTTACGAGCCGGTCTGGGCGATCGGCACCGGCCGCAACGCGACCCCGGCACAGGCCCAGGAGGTCCACGCCTTCATCCGCGGCCGGATCGCCGAGCAAGACCGCGAGATCGCCGCCTCGCTGCGCATCCTCTACGGCGGCAGCGTCAAGGGCGCGAACGCCGCAGTGCTATTCGCCATGCCCGACATCGACGGCGGGCTCATCGGGGGCGCCTCCTTGAGTGCCGAAGAGTTCCTGGCCATCTGCCGGGTGGCTTAGGATTATCGATTCACGAGAGGTCTACATGCAAGCGTTGTTTCTGGTATTACACGTGCTCGTGGGGATCGGCCTCATCACCCTCATCCTCTTGCAGCACGGCAAGGGCGCCGATGCCGGCGCGGCTTTCGGCAGTGGCGCCTCGGCGACCGTTTTCGGGGCGCGCGGCTCGGCCACGTTTCTCACCAAGGCCACCGCGGTCCTGGCCATCCTGTTTTTTTCCAACAGCTTCTTCCTGAATTATCTCTCCGCCAATACGACGGGGCCGACGAGCGTCATCGAAGAAGGGACGGAGGACAACCTGCCCACGGGGATCATCGAGAGCACCATCGCCCCGATCGAAGAAAAGGAGTCCGAGTCGCCGGCAGAGCGGCCGCAGTCCGATCTCCCGGCCCTCCCCGGCGGGTCGGGCGCGGGGGTGACGGGGAGCGATCTGCCGTCGGCCCCGGCGTCACCCTCGCCGGGATCACAGGGGTCTGATTCACCATTGCCCGAAGCACCAGCGCCTGAATCACCAACGCCTGAATCACCAGGGCGTGAATCAGGACCACCGGAATCACAACGGGCCGCACCGGACGCCCGCGCCGCGGACAGTCCGAAGGATGCCCCGGCGGTAGGAGAAGGCGAGGCCGGAGCCACGCCGAAACCGGTAGAGGGCATTGAACGCAAGAGCGCACGGCCGGACGAATCCGGTCCCACCGCGGGACCGAAGGCCGAACCCGGCGCAGAGCCGACTCCGGAGGCCGCATCGCCCACCGAGCCGTCGAGTACCGCGGCCGGCAAGGAGCCATCCGCGGCTAAACCGCCCGCGGCACGCACTACACCCGAGGCCCCCGCCAAGAAGACCCCGAGCGCGACCGCCAAGGCCGCTCCCAAGCCCACTCCCGCGCCCGAGACGACTAAACGGCAGCAGTCTACGGGGAAATCGGCCTCCTCCACTGAGAAGGAGAAGGAGAAGGAGACCGAGACGCCCTGATGCCACGGAGGGCATGTCTGCCCGCGGCTTCAGGAGTCACATAATGGAGTGGCTAACCGATCCGACCCTCTGGGCCGGTCTTCTGACCCTGGTTGTGCTGGAGATCATCCTCGGCATCGATAATCTTATCTTCATCGCCATCCTGGCGGATAAGCTGCCACCGTCCCAGCGCGATCGAGCGCGTATCATCGGTCTGAGCTTAGCGCTGCTCATGCGTCTCGGGTTGCTCGCCAGTATTTCCTGGGTCATGTCGCTGACGGCGCCGCTGTTCACTGCATTTGCACTGGTGATTTCTTGGCGCGACCTCATCCTCGTTCTGGGTGGGGTGTTCCTGCTGATCAAGGCCACGATAGAGATACATGACCGGCTCGAAGCCGGGCCACACGAGCACGGGGACAGCATCGCTCATGCCCGGTTCTGGCCGGTAGTCGCGCAGATCGTGGTGCTCGACGCGGTGTTCTCGCTCGACTCGGTCATCACGGCCATCGGCATGGTCGACGAGATCTACGTTATGATGGCAGCGGTCGTGATCGCGATGATCGTGATGATCGTCGCGAGCAGGCCGCTCACCAAGTTCGTAAACGCCCATCCGACGCTGATCATCCTTTGTTTGGGATTCCTGCTGATGGTGGGCTTTGTCTTGGTTGCCGACGGCTTGGGCTATCACATACCCAAGGGTTACCTTTACGCCGCCATCGGCTTCTCGGTGGTGATCGAGGCTTTTAATCAACTTGCACTTCGCAATCGCAGAAAATGGGCGGCCTCGATTCCGCGCCGGCGGCGCACGGCCGACGCGGTGTTGCGACTTCTGGGCGGTGTTCCTGTACCATCCGCGGCCGCGGCAGGCGCAGACGTGAGCGCGGTGATACCGGAGGCCGCGACGGAACAGGGTTTCGCGCTCGCGGAGAAGGCAATGGTGCGCGATGTCCTGGCGCTCGCCGACCGGCCGGTGCAAACGATTATGACGCCCCGGCCGGAGGTTGCCTGGATCGATCCGGGCGATCCCAAGGAAACCGTGTTGGCCGAAGTTCGCAATAGCGCCCATCGTCAGTTCGTGGTGAGCCGCGGATCGGTGGACGATGTCGTCGGTATCGCACGTAAGGAAGACATCCTGGCGCTGTGCTTAGATGACAAAGAGTTTGACCTCATACACGCGGTGCAGGGACCCATAGCGATGCACGAGGGCGCGTCGATTCTCGATACGTTCGATATGTTTAAACGGGCGCCTGTTGATATGGTGTTGGTGGTCGATGAGTATGGCGGTTTGCAGGGGATCGTCACACGGACCGACTTGCTCGAGGCGATTACGGGGGATCTGCCGGACGCAGATCACCCGGAGCCGGAGGTGAAAGAGCTGGAGGACGGCTCATTCCTTGTCGATGGCGCAATGTCGATTTACGACGCGCAGCACCGCTTCGATCTCGGCAAACTCCCGGACGGCGACTTCAACACGCTTGCCGGTTTCCTTGTGTTTCTTTTCGACCGGATACCTGCAGTAGGCGAGCGCGTGGAGTCGCACGGCTGGAGCTTCGAGGTATCGGACATGGAGGGATGGCGCATCAATAGCCTGCTGGCACGGCGCGCCGGCATAAGTGGCATAAGTGAGGACTCGGGTGCATGATCGGACGCCTAGGCCGATGAACGCTTGGGTTGCGCACGAGGGGCAAAGCGAGCCCAACCCTGCGGTGGGGGGGACTCTCCGCGAGCGGGCGTAGGGCGCGTGTCCGCGCCTAATCATTCGTCCGAGCAGGCAGCAATGCCGCTATCAAAGACTGATTGGGGGCAAACGAAGTGTTCCGATCGCGTCTCGCGGAGCAGACCGCACATCGGCGTACGTAAGAATCGTTGGGGACCGATCGGTTTTGGCGGTGGACAAAGAGACGCTAGCGACGCCGCCGCAAGTCCCCGCACGCCCTCGCCTCCCATTGACCCGTCCCCGCTTCAGGACCATACTCTCCGACGAGCCCAACTCCGGGATCGATATGGGGAAACCGAGTCATGATCGACGCCACGAGCCTACCGGAACCGCCTCGCACACCCCCATCCGGCGTCTTACAATCCCCAAGGCGAATAGCCTTCGATCCAGCCGGTTCAGATCAACAGAACTTATCCGCCATGCTGCCGCACAGCGGATAAGATACTATCCGTTGGACGGCAAGATGAAAAGGCGATACAGCCCGGTAGGATAGAACTACGATGAAGGGTTTCGTTCCGACGCCGCGAGAAACCGTTGACGGGATGGTCGAGCGGCTTTTCCAGGGCCGGCCGCCCCGACCGGACGACACCGTGCTTGACCCGGGCTGTGGAACAGGTGAGTTCATCAATGGTGTCATCCGCTGGTGCAAGCGGCAAGAGCTTCCGCTTCCACGCATAACCGGCGTCGAGTCCGATCCGCGGCACCTACCAGTCTTACGCGCGAAGTACGAACGGCTACGCGCTGTACATATCGAGCACGCCGACTTTCTGACGGACGGCCGCACAATGTACAACTTCATCGTTGGGAACCCTCCCTACGTCGCGATCACGGCGCTGTCTGAGAGCGAGAAGGCGCGATACCGGTCTCGTTACGCCACCGCGCGCGGCCGGTTCGACCTCTACCTGCTCTTCTTCGAGCAGGCATTACGCAGCCTTGCTCCAGGTGGACGGCTCGTTTTCATCACGCCGGAGAAATATCTGTATGTTGAGACTGCGGGGCCGCTGCGACATCTGCTGGCGCGCCATCACCTTGAGGAGATCCACCTTGTCCGCGAGGACACATTCGGCGATCTCGTGACCTATCCGACCATCACTGTGGTGCGCAACGCGCCACCAGGTAGGACGCAAGTCAGGCGCCGCGACGGCTCCCTGGTGACGGTAAGACTGCCGTCAGGGCAGAACCCGTGGCTGCCCTTGCTTGAGGGATCTGCGCCGCACCAGGTGGCTGTGACGCTCGGAGATTTGTGCTTGCGAATCAGTTGCGGTGTCGCGACGGGCGCGGACAGCGTCTTCGTGCGCCTCGCACACGGTCTCGACCCAGCGCTCCGGCGCTTCGCCCACCCGACGATAGCGGGCCGGCAGCTCACCCCGGAGACTACCGATCTTCCGCACCGTTTCGTGATGCTGATCCCCTACGATGCGCATGGCCGGCTGCTTCCGTTGGAGCAGCTGGGAGCTTTGGGCCACTACCTGATGCGCGACGACATTCGCGAGCGGCTACTGGCGCGCACATGCGTCAAACGCAAGCCGTGGTACGCATTTCACGAAACGCCGGCACTCCCCGAGATCCTGCGCCCGAAGATCCTGTGCAAGGATATTGGCGAGACGCCACACTTCTGGGTGGATCCGCCTGGTGGGATCGTTCCGCGGCATTCCGTTTATTACCTCGTGCCGCGCGATCCGGCCGCAATCGACGTTATCCTCGGCTACCTGCGATCGCCCCCGGCTCATCGGTGGCTCGTCCAGAATTGCCAGCGAGCTTCCAAGGGGTTTCTACGCCTTCAGAGTCGTGTCCTGCAGCGATTGCCCCTGCCAGATGATGTAGTCCACGCGGTTCGCGGTGGCCGCCCCGTTGTACATGCGAGTTTGTCGTCACGACAAACGGAACTGGCCTTGATGCGACGCGCCCCGAATGAGTACACCGTTCGATGATGTGATTGACGAGATCAAGACGCGAGGTTTCCACAACCATCGGCTTGAGGATCACTCCGCCGCGATGAGCCGAGGAATCCTGCGCGACCTGCACGCTATGTGCGAGCCGTTCGAGCGCGATTTCACGGCGGGCCGCATCCGGGAGTGGCTCGACTTCCCATCGCCCGCCGGGCGGGCGCGCAAGTTGGACCTCGTCGTGGCTGAGCCCGCCGGCGGAACGGGCGAGCCAGACCTCACACGCCTTCGCCTATGCGTAGAAAACAAGTCCGTTGTTACTGCGCACCGTAACCGCACGAACCGCTACGACGATTTGAGCGACCTTGTCGGGGTGCTTCATCGGAACAAGCCGGATGCTATCCTCGTGGCAACAGTGCTCGTCGGCCTGCCCCGTCTGGCCTGGCCGGACTTGCGCCCCAGCATCGCCTCCATCTGTTCCTTGACACGATCGTTGCCCAAGGGTGTGCGATGTGCCAGGCGTCCCGGATCGGCGTCATTGGCCGTCGCCCACATGAACCGTGAACTAACTAACTTTCATGATTCGATTGACGCAGCGCCCCTGATTATGAAATAATTCAAAAATCGTGGCTTTGGCTGCGAGGTTTTTTGTCGTCTCGGATCTGTATTATTTCACGCTAACCCCTATAGGCCTCCTGGCGCTTCACTTCGCACTGGCAATGGTTGGCGTCGGCGTTCATTCAAGCAACGATTCAAAACGTGAGTGCGGAGCGTTATGCAGGTCTGTGGCTAGCGCCTCTCACCGAACAGAAGGCCATCGCCTCCTTCCTCGAGCGCGGAACCGCCAACATCGACCGGATGGTCGCCGAGGTCGAGATGGCCATCGAGCTGCTACAGCAGTACCGCACGGCGCTGATCACCGCGGCGGTGACCGGCAAGATCGATGTGCGGGATCGAGGCACTGCATCACCCGCTTGAACTTGTTGTGTATCGTTATATATAGTGCTGATATGCAACAAATACCGCGCCCTAGACTGCTGCAAGAGATCGAACTTCGCCTAAGGGAATCGCCCGTCACGGCCTTGCTCGGGGCGCGGCAGGTGGGTAAGACCACACTGGCGCGGCAGGTGGCGGAGCGGGTGGGTGCGGCGACCGTCTTCGATCTGGAGCGGGCGGTGGGCCGGGCGGCGCTGCAGCACACGCCGGAACTGACGCTCGCCGACTGCACGGGGCTGGTGGTCATCGACGAGGTGCAGCGGATGCCGCGGCTTTTCGAGACGCTGCGGCCACTGTGCGACGATCCCGGCCGCCAGGCGACGTTTTTGCTCCTGGGCAGCGCCTCCCCTGATCTCGTGCGCGCAGTTTCCGAATCGCTGGCTGGGCGCGTCCTGTTTATGCCGGTGCCGGGTTTTTCTCTGGAGGAAGTAGAACCGGCCCGGCAGGATCGGCTGTGGCAGCGCGGCGGCTTTCCCCGGGCTTTTCTGGCGGAGGATGACGCGCAAGCGGGCCGCTGGCTGGAGAGCTTCCGGCAGACGTTCCTGGAACGCGACCTGCCCGGCCTCGGCGTGCGCGTGCCAGCGGCCACGCTGGAGCGGTTCTGGACGATGCTGGCCCATTACCACGGGCAGACATGGAACGCGGCGGAGCTGGGGCGGGCGCTATCGGCCAGCCCGGGCGCGGTGAATCACTACCGAGACTTGCTGGCCGGCACCTTCATGCTGCGTGTGCTACCGCCCTGGCATGAAAACCTCGGCAAGCGCCAGGTCAGGGCGCCCAAGGTGTACCTGCGCGATAGTGGGCTGCTACACCATTTCTTGGGTATCGGCGACCTCGCCGGATTGCGCGCCAACCCGCGCTATGGTGCGAGTTGGGAGGGTTTCGCCCTGGAGCAGACGCTGATCCGTTTCGGCGAGCGTGATGCCTACTTCTGGGCGACGCAACGCGGGGCAGAACTGGATCTGCTACTGATGCGCGGCGGGCGGCGCTGGGGGTTTGAGTTCAAGTGCGCGGACGCCCCGTCCACTACGCGGTCCATGCATGTCGCCCGGCATGACCTCGGTCTGGCGCACCTGTGGGTGCTCTATCCGGGCCGCGAACGCTATCCGTTGGCGGAAGGGATCACCGCCCTGCCTCTGACCCATCTGCCCGCCTTGAAACTGGAAGCGGTTGCAGGCGATGGCGACGCGCGTCGGAGGGGCGTCTAATAGGCTAGCCGGGGGTGTTTAACCCCCAGCGAAAAGGCACGGAGCGATCTGTTTCGGTCCCACGCCACAAGCCAACACGGCACCTGTGTCTACCGAACCGATGCGCTGTTGACCGCGGTCCGGGAGCGGCCGCCCTTCGCAGTGCGGCGTTTTCACGCCGTCATCCCTTGCGAATGCTGGCCCAGAGACCCGCAGGCCGGACAGCGGCGAGGTTGCCGTCATTCATCCGCGTCTCCGCCCGCCCCGTGGTCACACTCGGACAGGAAGGTGATGAGGTTCTCGCGCAGCTCATAGTAGCTCGGATGCTCGAGCAGCATCTTGCGGCTCCTGGGGCGCGGCAGGTCCACCGTCATGATGCACCCGACCTTGGCGCGGGGGCCGTTGGTCATCATGATCACGCGGTCGGCGACCAGGATCGCCTCGTCGACGTCGTGGGTCACGATCATGGCCGTCACCCGGGTGCGGGTCCAGACCTCCAAGAGGACCTCCTGCAGCTCCCAGCGGGTCAGCGAATCGAGCATCCCGAAGGGCTCGTCGAGCAAGAGCAGCTTGGGCGAGAGGGCGAAGGCGCGCGCTATTCCGACTCTTTGCTTCATGCCGTTGGACAGCTCCCGCGCCTTCCTGTCCATGGCATCGGCGAGCCCGACTCTCGCCAGATAATGCTCGACGATGCTGCGCCGCTCGCGGCGGGTGGCGTGCGGATACACCCGTTCGACCCCGAGCGATACGTTCTGGAAGGCCGTGAGCCAGGGCACCAGGCTCGGTGCCTGGAAGACGATCCCACGGTCGGGACCCGCGGTGGTGACCTCCCGCCCGTCGAGGAGGATGCCGCCGGCGCTGATGTCGTTCAAGCCCGCGACCATGGTCAGGACCGTGGACTTGCCGCAACCGGAGTGCCCGATGATCGAGACGAACTCCCCTTTTCGGATCCGGAGATCGAACTCCTCGACCACGGTCGAGGGTCCGCGCTTGGTCCGGTAGACCTTGGACACCTTCGAGAGCTCGACATAGCGATCGAGCGCCCGCTCCTTGACCGCCAAGGGGGCTGACCCGCGAGAAGCCGGCAGGGGCGGCGCCCCGGCCTTCGTCTTTGCTGCCTGGAACTCCGCGCTGGTATTCAGCAGGACGGCGGGGAGGCTCACGGGTTTCTCTCCCTGTACCGAACCGAGGCCCGCCGCGCCCCGACGGATCTTCCCCCATCGCTGTCATCGGAATCGTGCAATAACCCATTGAGTATAGGAGGATAAGTGACGCGGAGGCCGGAAGGGCGTCCTGACTACACGGCCTTGGCGGAGGAACGAGGGAA
>JBOIDT010000030.1:4476-27152 GCA_050740755.1 Gammaproteobacteria bacterium | reverse complement strand
CGGCCTACATCATTGGCAAGAACTGCTCGCAGTTCTTCACCGTCGAACCGGAGCCTCTCCTCCTATTATGCAGCACCGGTCGAGCCCACGACATACACCTCGTCGGTCTGAGGCGGAGCCTCGTTAGATACTTACGTTCCGAATGCTGAACACAACAACAACAACTCGAACGAATTCTATTTCACGCGCAAATTCAATAAGCTTTCAGCACCAGCTTGTTCCCTCCCCCTGGCAGGGGGAGGGTTAGGGTGGGGGTTGAGCGCTGCGGCTGCGTCATTCCGATCGGACGCGCTCGACCCCCATCCTATCCTTCCCCCTTCCAGGGGGAAGGGACAACGAATTTCAAATGTCTTTGGCTAGATCTTGACACAACCAATGTCGTACAAGACGGGTCCAACAAGCCCAGAAGCCCCTTCAGACAGGGTAGGATGAGATGCACCCAATCGAACACTTGCACAGGACCCCGCGGCACGCCCGCGGGATCTCCTTGCTCGAGGTGCTCGTGGCCTTTGCGATCATGGCGCTGGCGCTCGGCGTGTTGCTGCGTATCTTCGGTACCGGCCTGCGCAGCAGTGCGGCGGCCGAGCGCTATTCCGCGGCCACGTTGTGGGCCGAGTCGCTCATGGCCGGGGCCGGCTCGACCTGGCCGCTCGACCGTGGCGAGGAGGGCGGCAGCCTCACGGGTGGCTACCGCTATCGGCGTGTCGTCCGTCCCTATGACCCGGGGCCTGTGACCGGCCCCCTCCCGCGCGTGCCCCTGGTGTCGGTCGGCGTGGAAGTGGCGTGGACGGAAGGGAAAAAGACCCGGCGCGTGGTGCTGAGCTCGCTGCGACTCGGTGCTCCGGAGCCCGTGCGATGACACGCCGTCGCACAGGGTGCGTGCGGCTGGGGGTCGCGGGCTTTACCCTGGTCGAGTTGCTCATCGCCATCGCGCTCTTCGGCCTCATACTGACCGGGCTATACAGCGGGCTCAGGATGGCGACCCGCGCCTCCGATGCCGGGGAGGCCCACGCCACGGACAACGACGAGCTGCGAGCGGTGATGGGGTTCCTGCGCTTCGAGCTGGGTCAGGTCTATCCGCTGGTGTTCTCCGACGAGGCCGAAGAGCGGGTGATCTTCGAAGGCGAGCCGGATCGCCTGATGTTCGTGGCGCGCCTGCCCCAGCACCGGGGTGTGGAGGGGACCTACCTGATATCCCTGGTGGCGGACCAGGACCGCCTGGTGCTGCGTTACCGCCTCACCAAGGCCGACCGCCAGTACCTGTTCGACAGCGGTGATGCGGGCAAGGAAGTCGAGCTGGTCCCCGGTATCGACAAGGTCGAGTTCGGCTACTATGGTAAACGAGGTCGCATCGCGCGGTTTTACAGTCGCTGGGACGACCCGGAGCGCCTACCGAAGCTCCTGCGCATGCGAATCCGTCCCAAGGGCCGCGGCGTCACCTGGCCGGACCTCATCGTGCCGATCCGCGCCGAGGTGCAGGAGGATGCCCCGGCGGAGCTGATCCTGCAACCACCGGGGCTCGAAGACGATCTCAGTGACGAGGAACTGGAGGCCGGTAACCCGGACTACGACCCCGAAGACCCAGATGAATAAGGCCTCCGTCACTCCAGTCCGTAGCGCGCCCTGCACGCTGCCGGGTCCCGGTCCGAATGCCTCACGCGGTGTGGCCCTCATCGCGGTCCTCTGGATCGTGGCCTTGCTCACGGTCATCGGCGCCGGGTTCGCGCTCGACATGCGCACCGAGACCACATTGACACAGGAGCTCCTGGCCGGCGCTCGGGCGCGCGCCGCGGCCGAGGCCGGGGTGTTCCGTGGGATCTGGGAGCTCTTGAAACCGGACCGGCGCCGTCGCTGGCGTGCCGACGGCACCGAGCGCCGCTGGTCGTTTCGAAGCTATCGGGTGATCATCGCGCTCCAGAACGAGGGCGGCCGCATCGATCTCAACAGCGCCGGGGCCGAGTTGCTCGGGGCCCTCCTGGAAGCCAACGGCGTCGAGGACGAACGGCGTGCCACGCTCGTGGACGCCATCCAGGACTGGCGCGATCCGGATGACGCGCGCGGTGCCAACGGCGCCGAGGACCCAGAGTACCAGGCCGAGGGTCGCGCGGCGGGTCCCAAGAACGGGCCCTTCAATACCGTGGCGGAGCTGCAGCAGGTGCTCGGCATGAGCCGCCGTCTGTATGAGCGCATCGCCCCGGCGCTCACCGTCCATTCCCGCCAGCCCAAGGTGGACGCGCAGCTCGCGCCACCCAGCGTCCTGCGTGCGGTACTGACCGGCGGTAGTGGGTCCGAAGACGCACTCGAAGAGTTCCTGGCGGACAAGGAACAAGAGGCCGACGAGCCGGGGGGTACGGGGGAACCGCGCCGCTTGGCGATCCCGGGGCTCAACCCACGCTTCCTCTCGACCAGCAACGGGGAAATCTATACCATCCAGGCCATGGCCACCGTGCGCCGGAGCAACGTCGCCAGCGCCGTCGCCCATGTGAGCGCCACGATCCGCGTGACCAATCAGCCGAGACGTCCCTATACGGTCCTGGCCTGGCGCGAGGGTCGAGAACTCTTCTGAGGGTTTGCCGGTGGATGTCCGACAGGCGTATCAGATCCTCGTCCAGTGGCTGGGGCGGTTCGTTCATTGGTGGGCGGGCCAGTTGCTGGATCTGTTGCCCGCGCCCATGCGCCGCCTCGTGGATCTCGACCCCGAGCGCTGGGTGCTCCGGGCCGAGGGTCCCAGCATCCGGGTGGTGCGCCTGCACGCGGGCGAGGACGGGGACCCCGTGGCGGCACACATTGCACTGGACGCCGATCCGGAGGCGCCGTCCGACGAGATACGGAGCTGGGAGCATGAGCGGCGCGCGGATGCGGAGCTGACCTTGCGGCTGCCGCCGGACCTGGCCCTGTGCCGGCCGGTCAACCTGCCGCTTGCGGCCGAGGAGAACCTGCGTGAGGTCGTGGGCTTCCGCATGGACCAGGAGACCCCCTTCAAGGCCGATCGCATCTATTTCGACTACCGGGTGGTGGAGCGGGACGTCGTCGGAAAGCGCATCGCTCTCGAAATCGTCGCCGTGCCGCGGGCCGCTGCGGATCCCTATTTGGAGCGCCTGCAGGCGCTCGGCATCGTCCCCGACGCGCTGGACATCGAAGGCGCCGACGGGGGGGTCAATCTGTTGCCGCCCGAGCGGCGGCGCGTGCGCGAATCGGGGATCGGGCGCCTCGATGCCATCCTGGCGACGCTCGGCGGTCTCTTGCTGGCGGCGGCGATCGCTATCCCGCTATGGCGCGACCATCAGACCCTGACCGGGCTTCAGGCACGCGCATCGGAAGTGAAGAAGAAGGCCGACGCCGTCAAGAAGCTCGAGCATAAGTTCGAGCTGCTGACCACCACCTCGCGCTTTCTAATCGAAAAGAAGAAGACCTCGCCGGTGACCGTCGCCGTCCTGGCCGAGCTCACGCGCCTCCTGCCCGACGACACCTGGCTTTACCAGTTCGAGTTGAATGGCAAGGAGGTTCTCATCCAGGGTGAGGCCTCGGCCTCGTCGGCCATCATCGGTTTGATCGAGTCTTCGCCGCTGCTCGGTAATGCTACTTTTCGCTCCCCGGTCACTCAGAACCGGGTGACCGGCGGCGAGCGCTTCAACCTGGCCGCCGAGGTGCGGACGGGCTCATGAACCGGCGCCTCACGCCCACACACCAGAGGATCGCGGCGGTGGGCCTCCTGGTGGTGCTGCTCGGCCTCTTCTACCTGGTGCTGGTCTCGCCGGTGGTTGCCCTCTATCGAGAGTATCACGAGGACATCGCGGCGGAAGAGGAGCGTGTGGTGCGCTATGAGCGGGTCGCGGGGAAGGCCAAGCAGATCGAACGGCAACTCGCGCACATCGACCGTCAGATCTCCGGCCAGGAACGGGGCTATTTAAAAGGCAACACCCGCTCGCTGGCGGCCGCGGAGATGCAGGAACACGTCAAGCGGGTGGTGGAATCCAACGGCGGACGACTCAACAGTATCCAGATCCTGCCGGGCAAGGAAGACGAGGAGGATCAAAGCGCCCCGGTGTCGCTCAAGGTCCAGATGACGGGCTCGACGGAGACCGTCCAGAAGGTGTTCTACCACCTGGAATCGGGTCTGCCCCGGCTGTTCCTCGACCAGGTGTACCTGAGGGGTCGGGCCGGCTATCAGTTCCGTCCCGGCCGGCCACAGGCCGACGAACTGGATATCCGTTTCACCCTGCAGGGCTACCTGCCGGCCACGACGCGGCAAGCGGGGTGACGGGATGCGCGTGCCGACCGATCTGAGCCTCTCGACCTTAGTGCTCGGGCTCCTGTGCCTCGTCGCCGGGGGGCTCGTCGCCGTCGAGCTCGTGCCGGCCCCACCCTCGGGGCCGCCGCCCGACGAAAAGCCCGCGCCCGCGTCGGGCAAGACCCCGCGCGGAGGAGGCCCGCGCCTGGAAGAAGACTTCAGCCTGCCCGCGTTGAGCCACTACCGGGTCATCACCGAGCGGCCCCTGTTCCTGAAGTCCCGACAGCCGCCTCCAGCGGATGCGGGCACGACGGACACGCCGGCGCAGAACGAAGGCCAGCTCTCTCAGTATGCGCTCACGGCGGTCATCATCGCCCCGGAGCAGCAGTTCGCGATCCTGCGCGCGCAGGCCGAGGGCAAGCTCAGCCGTGTGACGAGCGGCCAGGAGTTCCTGGGCTGGACGCTCAAACAGGTCGAGGGCGACGGCGTCGTATTCGGCAGGAACGACAAGGAGGAGCGCATGCCGCTGGTGCGCAAGACGCCGGACAAGATCAAGCAGGCCGCCCGCCGCGCCGCCCTCCTCGAACGCCGCCGCCAGCGGACGCAGCCCCGGCAGCCCCAATCACCACCGTCCCAACCACCCCAGGCCCAGCAACCCCAGGCCCAGCCGCAGCCCGGGGCGATCGCGCCCCAGGGCGAGGCCCCTCCACCGCCGACCCCGCCGGAGGGGTAGGCGGGTGGGTGGGGGGAACAGGTTGTAGAGGCTATAGCCCGGGGGTATGTCTTCGTAGGGGCGACCCTTGTGGTCGCCCTCGGGCAGGCCCTCGTGGGCAGGCACAAGGCCTGCCCCTACGTCTTCCAGCCTCCGCCGAAACGCCCTACCCGGCGGCCTGCGCCGCGCGCTGTTCGAGTGGGACTACCACGGTCGCGTCGGCTTCCTTGCGGCCCGGCATGAGGAAGAGAAAGTCGGTCTCGTTGAAGCGCACGCGATCCCCGTGGTGCAAGCGCTGCACGCGCTCGACCCGCTTGCTGTTGACGAACGTGCCGTTGGCGCTGCCCTGGTCGAGCACCCAGTAGGCGTAATCGCGATACTCCACCACGGCGTGCTCGCGGCTGATGCCCTTGCCCGGGATGACGAGCCCTCCCGGACCGGGCGCCCGCCCGATGAGCGTCGGTCCCCCCGTGACGTCATAGACCCCGTCCGTCGGCGCCTCCGTGGACTCCTTGCTCAACTGTCCACAGTAGAGCAGGGCGCGCGGGGCATGGCCATGGAGATTCCGCGGGGCCCCTTCCAGGGCCTCGAGTCCCGTGGCGCCGCGGCCGGGATTACGGTACAGTCGATACAGGAGCACGACGCTCACGACCGAAAGCAGCAGAGTAAACCCGATGGTGCCCGCCGCGACCGCCGGCATCCAGCCCGCTCGCCAGCCCGGGATCGGTGCCGGCGTGTCGGTCATGGGTGGGGTTTCCTCCCGGATCGCCACCTCCGGGAGCGGTTCGGGAAGTGCCGGCACCTCGGGGGAGGATGCCTCGCCGGGCAGGTCCGGGATCGCCGCGTTCGGGCTTGGCGAAGAGTCGCGGACCGGCGCTTCCTCCTTCGGCGACGGCGCTTCCTGTTCCGTCTCGGCGATCGGCGCTGCGGCTTCGGTCTCGGGTTCCGGTTTCGCGGTCTCGGCCACGAACAACTCACTCATCTCCCCGAAGACCCCGGTCAGATCGCCGGGTTGCATGGGCTGGAAGTACCTGCCATCGGTGGCCTCCGCCAGGTCCCGCATGAGCTGGATGTCCGCATTGTGGGTGAATGCAATCGCGAAGATGCGGATGCCGGCTTCGACCGCGGTGGTGGCCAGCTCGCCTCGCATCGCATCGGCCGCTTTCAGGTCACGCGCCGGGTTACCGGTGTCGATGATGCCATCGCTCATGAACACGACTGTTTTCGTCCCGTCTGTCTCGCCGGGTTGCTTCAGCGTTTCGATGGCGCGGCGGAGCGCTTCACCGCTATTGGTCAGCGGACCTTTGAAGTCGATGCGATCCAAACGCGTGAGGAGGTCCAGGCGTGTGGTCTCGTTGATCGGGGTCAGGGGGGCCAGGACCTCGACCTTCTTATCGAATAGGATGAGCGCGACTCGCGACCCCGCCGGACTGCTCTGCACGAACTGCGCGACCGCTTGTTTGGTCAACGATTGCGGATCGTTCTTTCGCATGCTGCCGGAATTGTCGATGAGGAGCACTATCTCTTGACCGGCGAGAGCAGTGGAGCTCATGCAGAACGCCAGTATTGCGAAGAGGTGGGTGATGATGCGCGCGAACAGGGGTTTCATGGTAGGAGTGCCTCCGGTCAACGTACAGCATGCTGCGCGGTGAGTGTCGTCTGGATGGCCTTCTTGCGAGCGATCAATCCGCCGTCCTCGGGCTGTACTTTCAGTCCTTCATCGACGAACGCCAGCGCGGCTGGGAGATCGCCGGCCCGCTGCCGATCCTGGGCCAGGGCGTGGTAATGTCTCGCGATCGTCTGAAGACCGTCACGGCCCCTGGCATTGCCCGGATCCAGGGCCAAGATCTGCTGATAGGTCTCGAGCGCATTGTCTCCTTTGGGTGCCGTCAGGCGCGATGCCACAAGTTGCTGCTCCGCCTTACCCAATAGCCCCCGGATGGCCTCGGCTTGCCCGGAGCCGAGCGCGGTCCGCAATTCCGCGAGTCGAGCATGGCCCGGGACCGCCTGCAACCCCTGGTCGATCAGGGCCAGGCTGGCCTGCACATGGCCCGGTTCCTGGGCGGCCTCGGCCAGCTGCACGAAACGTTCGGCTATCTGTTCCAGCCCCGCGAGGGCCTCGGCTTGTCCCGGCACCACGGCCAGGAGCATGCGATAGGTCTCGAAGGCATTGTCCCCCGGCGGGGTGGTGAGGCGCCCCGACTGGAACTGTCCCTGCGCCCGATCGAGCCACTGGGCGACGAGGCGGCGGTGCTTTTCGCCCAGCGCGCGCTGCCCTTCGGCGACCGCGTCCTTCAGGGTGTGGAACGCGCTTTCCTCGGGGTCGACCCGGAGGCCCTGGTCGATGAGTGCCAGACTGCGCTCCAGGTCGCCGGCCTGCCGAGCGGTCTCTGCATCCTCGGTCAGCCGTCGGCCGATCCGGGTCAGACCTTCCCGCGCCTCGCGATTGGTCCGATCGAGTAACAAAACGGCATTGTAGGTATCGAAGGCGTTGTCTCCTTTCGATTCGATGAGACGTGCCTCCTGCATGTGCCCCCTGGCCTGGGCGAGGAGTTCCGCCATGATCTGCGCCCGCTGCTTGTCCCAAAGCTTACGTCTCATGAAATGCTCCAGGGTCGCGAGGCCGGTGTGACGGGGCTGGAAGTGCAAGCCCTGTCGGACCAGCAACAGCGCCTGGTTCATGTGGCCTCGCCGCCACGCCTGCCGTGCCCGCGTCTCGAAGCGGGCCGCGACTTCCTTCAGGCCCTCCATCACGCGCGGATGGCCTTGCAGCACCGCGAGCGCGAAGGTGTAGGTGGCGTAACTGCTCTCGGCCCCCATCTGGCCGAGCAGGGACTCCACCGGTTGGGTACCCTCATAGGCGAGCAACTGCTGCAGCACGTGCTCGGCCTGGGGATCGAGCGGATACCAAAACCTCGGCGCCAACCCGTAATGCCACACCGTGACGGCCACCGCGCCTGCCGCCACCCACCCCAACCGCCCCAGCAAGCGCCTGGAGCGAGAGGCGCCGCGGGCGCGGGCCCCGACGAGAGGCCGACCGTGGCCCGGGTCCCGGGTCTTATCGAAGACCTGGGGTCCGACGGACCGGTCCGCCAAACCCTGGGTGGGTTTAACCAGCAGTGCCACTTGATCTTCCAGCCTGCGCAGGAGGTCGGCGTCATCCACGAACCGTGCGCGCACGATCCCTTCCAGAGACTCGACGAACTCGTGCGTGTCGCGAAAACGTTCGCCGGGGTCCTTGGCCAGGAGTCGGTTCAGGATCGGCTGCAGGAAAGCCAGGATCTTCGGGAGCTCGGGGATCGGCTCGTGTAAGTGCTTCGACGCGGTGGCCTGTGCATTTTCGCCCGCATAAGGAGGCATCCCGAGGAGCATCTCGTAGAACAAGGCGCCCAGGCTGTAGAGATCGCTGCGTGCATCCTCGGGCTCGCCCTTGACCCGCTCCGGAGGTACGTAGCCCGGCGTGCCGATGAGGGCGTCGCCGGAGTGCAGGAGGATCCCCTCATCCTGAAGCTTGGCGACGCCGAAATCGGTCAGGACCAGGGATCTATCGTCCCGGAACAGCACGTTCGTGGGCTTGATATCGCGGTGCACGACCCCGTGCCGGTGCGCATAACCGAGGGCATTTGCCAGTTGCACGATGACGTGCACGCTGTCTTTGAGCAGCAACCCTTCCCCGATACGCTCCTTGAGGTTTTTCCCGGGGATGTACTCCATCGAGATGTAGTAGCCATCCGCCGTATGGCCGAGGTCGTAGAGGGTGATGATATTCGGGTGAGCGAGCCTCGCAACGGCCTTGCCCTCGTCCAAGAAGGCCTTGCGGAAGGCGGGATTTCGCGCCGGTGCCGCCGGCAGGACCTTGAGCGCCACCTGCCGATCCAGGGCCTTCTGGATGGCCAGGTAGACCACCCCCATCCCCCCTCGGGCTATCTCGTGCAAGATCGTATAGCCAGGAATGTTCATGCTCATCACCTCACCTCATCGCTTCAGCACCTCATCACCACGGGCCGGATGGATCGACGGCTTACGCGCGCCGATCGCATCACCTGAGCATCTAATCACTCTGAGTTCCCTCACGAAGCAAGGATACGAAGTTCAATCGCCTTTCGCAACGCGTGGCGTGTCGTCGGACGCTTTCCCGTTTCGCGCCTCGACCCGTTGGCCGGCACCGCGGCCGCTCAGTGTGCGGCTGGTTGCCCTTGCCAATGTAACTAGATATAGTCACACGATGTCGCGAAGGCGGAAAAGCTGCTGGTGAAGGCCAGGCGCCAGCCGGCGGGCTTGTCCTTCGATGATCAGAGCGCTCTTGGTGCGTTGTGAATGGGTCTTCGATCACCAGACGGGCAGCCATGAGATCTGGTACTCACTTGGGCGCTACAGGCTGCCGATCCAGCTGGCCGGCGGCGGCAAGGCCAAGGGCTACCAGGTCAAGCAATTTCTGAAGGTATTGGAGGAGGAAGAGAGCGATGGATGATAGATTCGACAGGTTTACGGTGAATCTCTACCTCGATGAAGACGGGGACTGGCTCGCGCATTTCGTGGAGATGCCCAATGTCTCGGCGTTCTCGGACACCGCCGAGCGGGCTTTGAATGAACTGTCCATCGCGTGGGAGGGGGTCAAGGACAGCTACCGCAAACATGGCGAGGACATCCCGGTCGCGCCCTCCCGGAGGGAGTACAGCGGCCAGTTCAACGTGCGTATCGACAAGCGTGTACATCGGGCATTGGCCATGGAGGCGGCGCGGGTGGGGCTCAGCCTGAACGCGCTGGTGGCGCAGAAGCTCGCCAAGGGCGTCGAGCACGAGCGTGGCGGCTGATCGGACTAGGGCGCGACCTCGATCACCCCGCGCATGCCCTGGTCCTTATGGCTCTCGAAGAACAGGAGCCGCTTGCTGCAATAGAACTCGAAAATACCCGGGACCGCCGGTATGAAACGGATCACCCTGGGCTCGTCGCCGAGTGTCTCACGGACCGTGATCCCGGCCTTCGGGGCATCGATCACGAAGTCGTGGGGGATGAGGCCGGGTTCCAATACCACGGTCAGTTCGACAGGGGAGTGGGCCGCGACCCGGATCTGACGGGGCCGGAAAAAATAACTGCCCGCGAGTACGCGCACCCGCTGAATCCCCTCCGGGCCCGGCGCCGCCTCGAACCCCTCGGCCGCCCCCGCGCCGAATGGCGGCGCGGGGGCGAGAAGGAGCGCCATCAGGCCGAGGTCTCGGCCCCTCGTTCCTCGCAGTAGGCGCACAGGACGGCGATGCAGTTCTCGATCGCGCCCAGGTGGGCGATCTCGTAACCGTGGGTGTTCTGGGTGGGGAAGCCGAGGCAGGCGGCGCGGCCCACGTGCCCGTACTTCATGGCCATCGAGGCGTCGCTGCCGAAGCCGGCGACGGTGGCGTGCTGGATCGGGATACCGGCGGCCTCGGCCGCGCGCCGGAGCGCCGCGTTCAGGCCCTCGTCGTAGAGGCCATAACCGTCCTGGGACAAGAGCACCGGCGCCTCCCCGTCCTGGATGGGGTATTCGGGCGCGAGGGGAGCGATCTCGAGCGCGATCAGGGCATCGAGCGCCTGCCGCTGGGTGAAGTACAGGGCGCCGAGCCCGCCCACCTCTTCTTTGGCGCTCGCGACCAGATAGACGGTCGGACCCGGTGCCGGCAGTCGCTCGGCCAATCCCAGCAGGATCGCGAGGGAGGCCTTGTTGTCGAGCGTGTAGCCGGCGATGTAGTCCTTGATGCGAAACGGGCGCTTGCGGTGCTTGCCGATCACCAGGCGGGTGCCGGGGCGCACGCCGGCGGCCTCGATCTCGTGCGGCCGGCACTTGGTCTCGACCCAGGCATCCTGCCAGCGCAACGGCGCCTCGTCCTGCCGGACCTTCTGCGGGGATTCGTGCGAGACATGCCGCGAGCCGAAGGACAATACCCCGTGCAGCACCGCCCGATCGCCGAGCAGATCCACGATCCCCTCGCCGTAGACCCAGGGAAAGGCCCCGCCCAGGGCCCGTACCTGCACGCGGCCGTCCGCGAGCACCCCTTTCACGATCCCGCCGATCTCGTCCTTGTGCGCCGTGATGGCCAGGGCCTCGTCGCGCCGGCCCGGCAGCTTGGCGATCACGTTGCCGGCGGCGTCCTGCCGCGACTCGAGCCCCAGGGCCTCGAAGCGCTCGAAGAGGCGCCGGTCGATCTCCCCTTCGACGCCGCTCGGCGAATGGTGCATGACCAGCTCTTCGATGGTCGCAAACAGGCGGTCATAGGCGGGCGAGGGCATGGTCCCGAGACTACCACAAGGCGGGCGTTGACAGGCATGCCCGCGATGGCCACCATGCCGGGGATGGCGCGGAAAACGGAAGGCCGCTTCGCGATCAGCCTCCTGGAAAACCAGGAGAACGCGCTCTTGTTCCTCAAGCGCGCCGCGGGCGCCCGCCTCGGCGCCGGCCTCTGGGGCTTCCCGGCCGGCCACATCGAGGCGGGGGAGGGCCCCGGGGCCTGCGCGCTGCGGGAGATCCGCGAGGAGATCGGGGGCGATTGCCGGCTGCTCCTCTTGAACCGCCTGGGGCCGGTGCGGGACACGTTTTATGGCGGGGTGTTCGAGATCCATTTGTTTCACTACCGCTGGCAGGGCGGTGTCGTCACCTTGAACGACGAGCACAGCGCTTACGCCTGGGTGGGGCGCGAGGACTATCGAAGCTACCCGGTCATGGATGGGATCGACGAGGACATCGCCTATTTCGGGATCTGGCCGCCGGAGTATCTCAACACGAATAGGCTTTCTCCATAAGGCCCCATGCCGCTGGCGCTGCATTACGAGGACTTTCGGGCCGGGGTGCCGCTCGTCATCCTGCCGGGTCTATTCGGCTCCACCGGAAACTGGCGCCCCATGGCCCGGCGCCTGGCGGTCAAATACCGGGTCTTGGTCGTCGACCTGCGCAACCACGGACGCTCCCCGCACGCCGACAGCATGCGCTACGAGGAGATGGCCGAGGACGTTCTGATGCTGCTCGACAAGCAGGGCATGGCGCGGGTGGCCCTGCTCGGTCACAGCATGGGGGGCAAGGTCGCCATGACCTTCGCGCTCGCTTTTCCCAATCGGGTCGGGGCGCTCGTCGTCGCCGACGTGGCGCCGGTGCGCTACGGGCGTCATATGGATGGGCTCCTCGCGGCGCTCCTGACAATGCCGGTTGCGACGCTCCGGGACCGCACCCAGGCCGATGCGGCCCTCGCGCAAACCGTCGAGGATGAGCGCCTGCGTCAGTTCCTGCTGCAGAACCTGGAACGCGAGGGGACCGGGTTTCGCTGGCGCGTCAACCTCGGGGCCATCGCCGCGAACATGGACTCGCTCGCGGGATTTCCGGCCTTCGATACGGGCGTCACGTATCCGGGTCCGACCTGCTTTCTCGCCGGCGGTCTTTCGCGCTATGTCCGGCCCGAGCACTGGGCATCGGTCGTCCAGAACTTCCCGAGCGCGAAGCTCGTGACCGTGCCCGAGGCCGGGCACTGGCTCCACGCCGAAGCGCCCGAGGACTTCCTCGCCGCCGTCCTTGGTTTCCTGGCAAGCGCCCGGCTCGGGCTCTCCACACGCTTCCTGGCGGACGAGTGATCCGGGCCTGCGGCACGTGTTCCGGATGCGAGCAGGCGCAGGGTCCCGTGCTCTCTGCCAGACGGTCGCCACCATGACTCTTACGATCTTCGGTCTCGTAGGGGAGAATCGCCGTCACGCCTTCACCGTTTGCCTCCATCCGGAGCGATCACATGATAAAGAAAGTCGTACTAGCCTATTCCGGCGGCCTGGACACCTCGGTGATCCTGAAATGGCTCGCCGAGACCTACCGCTGCGAGGTCGTGACCTTCACGGCCGACATCGGCCAGGGCGAGGAGTTGGAGCCGGCGCGGGCCAAGGCCCAGGCGCTCGGCGTCAAAGAGATCTACATCGACGATCTCAAGGAAGAGTTCGTGCGCGACTTCGTGTTTCCGATGTTTCGCGCCAATGCCCTCTATGAAGGCGAATATCTCCTCGGCACCTCGATCGCACGGCCGCTCATCGCCAAACGACTCTGCGAGATCGCCGCGGAGACCGGTGCCGACGCCATCTCCCACGGCGCGACCGGCAAGGGCAACGACCAGGTGCGGTTCGAGCTCTCGGCCTATGCGCTACGACCCGACATCCGGGTCATCGCGCCGTGGCGGGAATGGGAACTGGGCTCGCGCGAGTCGCTGCTCGCCTATGCGCGCCTGCACCACATCCGGGTCGAGGCCCAGAGCGGTACCAAACCGCCGTATTCCATGGACGCCAACCTCCTCCACATCTCCTACGAAGGCGGCGTGCTCGAAGATCCGTGGGTCGCGCCCGAGGACGGCATGTGGCGCATGACGGTCTCACCCGAGCGCGCGCCGGATGCCCCGCATTACCTGGAGCTCGGTTTCGAGCGCGGGGACCCCGTGGTCCTCGACGGGCAGCGCCTGTCGCCCGGGGCGATGCTCGCGGCCCTCAACCGCGTCGCCGGTCTGCACGGGATCGGACGGCTCGATCTGGTCGAGAACCGCTATGTCGGCATGAAGTCCCGCGGTTGCTACGAGACTCCGGGTGGCACCCTCCTGCACAGGGCTCATCGCGCCATCGAATCACTCACCGTCGATCGCGAGGTGGCGCACCTGAAGGACGAGCTGATGCCGCGCTACGCCGCGCTCATCTACAACGGTTACTGGTTCAGTCCCGAGCGGCGCATGCTGCAGGAGATGATCGACGCATCCCAAGTACGCGTGAACGGCATCGTGCGTCTCAAGCTCTACAAGGGCAACGTGATCGTGGCCGGGCGGCGATCGGACGGCGATAGCTTATTCGACAGCAGCATCGCGACCTTCGAGGACGATGCGGGCGCCTACGATCAGCGCGACGCCGGCGGTTTCATCAAGCTCAACGCGCTCAGGATGCGGATCGCGGCGCGGCGGGTGGAGCGGTAGTAGTGGCGCGCAGGGGCTTTGAGGCAACGGTAAAAAGGCTATGTCGAGGCCGCTGCCGGCGCATCGGCCCAGCCGAGTTCGCGCGGCGGCTGCGGGGCATCTCCAACGAGCCCGACAAGCGCTTCGCCTTCTTCATCGGCGCGGGTGGCTCGGTCAGCTCCAAGATCCCCGCCGCCGGGAGCCTTGTCCGCGACCATTGCCCGCGCCTGCGCGACCTGCGCGCCCCACACCGGCAGACCTCCCTGCCAGGCGCTGGACGGCCCGGACGGAATACAATGAAGCACCGCGATAAGCAGAGGCCGCCATGCGTCTGAGCGAAGAGGAACGGTCGGTGATCCGGGAGGCGGTAGGCGAGGCCTTCGAGGGTAGAGCGCGGGTGTGGATCTTCGGATCGCGTGTCGACGACGCGCGGCGCGGCGGTGACATCGACCTCTATGTCGAGACGGACCTTCCATTCGAAAGGAGCTTTCCTGCCAGAACGCAACTGGGGCTGGTGCTCGAAAAGCGACTCGGCGAGCAGAAGATCGATATCCTGGTGCGCCACGCCGGCATGGGGGGCGACCCCGCACCCATCTACCGCGTGGCCCGCGAAACGGGGGTCCTTTTATGACAGAGGAGCCGCGTCTGGTCGCGGCGCGCGAGGAGCTCGAGCGAAATCTGTATCACCTGCGGCGCTACGCGGCGCGGGTCAGGGATATCGACCGCGCCGATCCCGGCACCCTGACCGACCCCGACGATCGCGCGATCGAAGCCATCGATCAATTCGTGCTGCGCTTCTGGAAGACGGTGGACGCCGCCACCCGCAGGCTCTTTCCTGCGGTCATGGCGCATCTGGGCGAGCACGAGGACGGCATGCCCCTCATCGACGTGCTCAATCGACTGGAGAAGCTTCGTTGGATCGAGCGGGCGATCGATTGGCGGCTTGCGCGCGACCTCCGCAATCGGTTGACCCACGACTACCCCGAGGCACCGGAGACGAGGCGCGCGATCCTCCTTTCCGCCCTCGATCTCGCGCAGAAGATCCAGGAAGACGTCGAACGCATACGCTTACGTCTCGAATAGGGGTATGAAGGGCCGGGTGCTCATCGTCGCGGGGTCCGATTCGGGCGGCGGGGCCGGGGTCCAGGCCGACATCAAGACCGTCACTGCGCTCGGCGGCTATGCCGCCAACGCGATCACGGCGCTCACGGCCCAGAATACGCTCGGTGTGATCGATGTCCTGCCTATCCCCGCGGCGTTCGTGGCCCAGCAGATGAGAGCGATCCTGAACGATATCGGTGCCGACTGCATCAAGACCGGCATGCTGTGCGACGGGGGCGTGATCGAGGCCGTACGCGAGGTGCTGGACGAAAAGGCGCGAGGCATCCCGGTCGTGGCGGATCCGGTGATGCGCGCGCACGACGGCACCCACCTGCTCGACCCGGATGCGGTGCGGATCCTCACGGCACGCCTGTTTCCCCGTGTGACCCTCTTGACCCCCAACGTCCCCGAGGCCGAGGCCCTCACCGGGATGCGCATCGACGGTTGCGACGGCATGATCGCCGCAGGGCGGAGGCTCCTATCTTTGGGACCCGCGGCGGTTCTGGTCAAAGGCGGACACTTGCCCGGTCCCACGGTGCGCGACGTCCTGGTTGCTCCCACAGGGACAGAGATCTTCGAGCACGCGCGCCTCGGAGATGGATCCCCACACCCGGAGGGTGGGGGCCAAGTCAAAAAAAAATCCTCACCGTGCGCCGCTAGGGACGGACGCCGGCGTGTCGGTGATCCGTGCCTGCACGCCGACGGCACGAGCACGCCGCCGGGCGCCAGTATCCATGCACACCCGAGGCTAATCGATCGGCCCCTGCATGGGACCGGTTGCACCCTGGCCTCGGCGATCGCCACCGGTCTCGCCCAGGGGATGGGGCTCGAGGCTGCGATGCGGCGGGCGCGCGGTTATGTCTTCGAGGCGATCCGCCGTGCACCGGGGTTCGGTGGCGGTGCGGTCCCCCTCGACCACACGTTTTTGTGGCCATGAATCTGCCTCGTGACTCTCGAGTGCGGGGCGGAGATCCCGACGCGCAACACGCCGCGTGCCGCAGGTCTTGCCACGGGCCCTGAGCGCTTTCCAGGCTGCCGGCAGCGGTTTGTGACAACTCCGGGGGGAGGTATCATACTCTCGCGCCAGCAGTGGACACCCATGTCACCGGAGCCGAAGGGGAAGACATGAAAGACTATCTTGCTCGCTGATATGAACCGATCGTACAGCTTCCTATGACTGCCCAACCCCACCGCCAGGCATTGATCACGGTGGACCTGTTGTACTTTGGTTTTTTCAGGGAGCCCGGCGCCCCATCTCCCGATACTTGAGCACACTGGATACGCGTCGCTACCAAGGGCGCGCCGCACCGCGCTCTGCCGCGCGCCTCGCGTGGGTCTTGCTTATTTCGGGACTCCTCTCCTGCGCGCGAGCGCTGCACGTCCCGCTCGGGCCCGAGACCCATGAGCCCGCGCTCGATGCCACGCACGCCGTCATGGCCGACGGCTATGTCCTGCCCATCCAGTCGTGGCAGCCGCCGGATCCGCCGCGGGCGGTAGTCCTGGCGCTGCACGGCTTCAACGAATACCGGGATTCTTTCACCGCCGTCGGCCCTTATCTCGCCCTGCACGGCATCGCCACCTATGCCTACGACCAGCGTGGGTTCGGGGCAACGGCCCATCGCGGGCTCTGGGCCGGGACGGAACCCCTGGCGCGGGACGCCGCAGAGCTCAGCCGCTTGCTGAGACGAGCGTATCCGGGTCTGCCCGTGTATCTGCTCGGAGAGAGCATGGGCGGCGCGGTGGCCATCGCCACCGTCACGGGGACCTATCGGGCCGCGGTGGATGGCGTGGTCCTGATCGCCCCGGCGGTGTGGGGACGCAAGTTGATGAACCCCTTTATTCGGGGCTCGCTGTGGTTGTTGCTCCGGACCTGGCCTTCGCTCCAGTTGACCGGCCGTGCGCTCAAGATCCGCGCCTCCAGCAACGACGAGGCGCTATGGCGGCTGTCCCGCGATCCGCTGGTCATCAAGGCCACCCGTGTCGACGCGGTGGCGGGGCTCGTGGACCTCATGGACACCGCCCTGGGCGCCTTGCCTCGCCTCAAGCTGCCGAGCCTCATCCTCTACGGGGCCCATGATCAGCTGATCCCCCGGCGTTCCTTCGATATCTTGATCGAGGCCCTGCCGCGCCGCCCGCCGGCCCGCTGGCGCGCCGCGTTCTATCCAAAGGGCTATCACATGCTGACCCGCGATCTGGGGGCCGCAGTGGTCCTGCGCGACATCGTCAACTGGGTGTTCGATCACCAGGCCGCCCTGCCCTCCGGATCGGAATGGTGGGACGGACGCCGAGAGCCTTTAAGGCTCGCCGGACCAACGCTGCGGGCGGGCGGACCTGACCGAATGACCCCGCACGAGTCGCGGTAGTCGGTCGATGTTGGTTGACCTCGAGAGAGCGGTCTGGTCGATACATTCTGCCTGGGTGTAAAAAATGCCTACGCTTGTTGACGCGCTGCCCGTTCGCGCGGGCCGGTCTAGCCGCCCAGCTCCTCCAGCAGGCTCACGAGGTCGTCGGCGTGCTCCTCTTCCATCGCCAGGATCCCTTCCAGCATGCGGCGCGTGGTCGGGTCGTCGTTGCCGAGATAGGCGATCATCTCGCGATAGCTGTCGATGGCGACGCGCTCGGCGACCAGATCCTCCTGGATCATCGAGACGAGCGAGGTGCCCTCGACATACTCGGAGTGGCTGCGGCTGAGAAGCCCATCGGGCGAAAAGTCGGGCTCCCCGCCGAGCTGCACGATGCGCGCGGCGATCTGATCGGCATGCGCCTGCTCTTCGTTGGCGTGCTGGAGAAACTCCGCCGCGACCCCTTGGGCGTTGATGCCAGAGGCCATGAAATAATGGCGCTTGTACCGCAGCACGCAGACGATCTCGGTGGCGAGCGCCTCGTTGAGGAGCTTCAGTACGGCGCTGCGGTCGGCCTTGTAGCCGGCCGTAACGGCGCCCTGCTCGAGGTGCCGCCGGGCGCGCTCACGCAGGGTCTTGATGTCAGTGAGAAACGGTTGTTTACCCATGGTGGCCTCCATGAGGATGGCGGTAGGATGGTACAGTATGCACCACCGCCCCGGGCACGTGCGCGCCGAACCAGGCGCGCCGCAAATCTGGCGCCCGAACACGACGACGAACGGATCCGGCGCGCCTTGCGGTACAGCGGTAGGGCGACCAATCGCGCCGCGAAGCTCGTGGGGATGAGCCGCGCGACCTGCTGGCGCAAGCGCAAGCGCCTCGGGATCTAGCCCCCGCTGGTCAGGCCGGCGAAAGGGCCCGAGGCTCCGCGCTTTGCAGTATGGTTGTGCCTATGGCGACCAGAAGGTTTCGGCCCCGGCGATATGGATCTCCGGCGTTTTCAGAAACTCGCCCTTGGCATCCTCGCTTGAAAAGCAGTAGACCTTGCCGTTGTCGGCGGTCCAGGTAACCGAGCAGTCGGTCGGAACGTGCTTCTTCATCGCCAGCCCCATGGCGCATTCCTTGTTGAACTCCGGCTCGGCGGCCTGGACAGCCACCGCGATTACGCCAAGGACAGCGGCGCAAAGTAGATCAGATCGTTTCATAGAACCCTCCGTCGATGTCGTGGCAGCATACACGAAAACACGGCGCTCGGCACCCCAAGCACCGCTGGCGAGCCTGCGTAGCAAGACTCGCTCCCTTCCGTCACAGCGGGTTCAAGCACATGGGCTCAGAGGGCCGGCGAGATCGTAGGGGCACCCACGGGGGGTGCCCCTACGGCGCTGCGGCCTGACCGGTTCAATGCGCTTCCGGCTGCGACCAGAAGACCTCGGCCTTGTTGAGGTTGCCTTCCTTGTCCTTGAGGAACTCCGACTTGGCCTCTTCGTTTCCGAAGCAATAGGTCTTGCCGTCCTCGGACTTCCACATCACCGAGCAGTCCGTGGGGATGTGTTTCTTCATCGCCAGCCCCATGGTGCATTCGTTCTTGAACTCCGGGTCGGCGGCTTGCGCACCGGCCGCCATCAAGCCGCCGATCACGGCGGAAAGTAGATAAGCTTTTTCATAAACGCCTCCGCTATGGTGGTTCAAATTGTGGATGAAAACACGACACAAGCCACCCCGTTGGTGCCCTGTGGGTCTTGGCCGTGGGCCGGCCCGGGCTCCCGGCTCCGGCTCGCGGCGAAGACCAGGCCCTGACGGAGATACGCCGTGCATGCCGCGTGGTTGCGCATCTTCACCTCAGAGTTGGCGCATGAAGGCCACCAGGTCCCTCTTGTCCTCTGCGCCGAGTTTCAGCTCGAGAACCAGGTTGAAGAACTCCACCGTGTCGTCCAGCGTCAGCAGCCGCCCATCATGCAGGTAGGTCGGCGAGTCCTTGATTCCGCGCAAGGGGAAGGCCTTGATGGGGCCATCGGCCGAGGCCATCCGGCCATTGATCATGTGTGGTTTGTAGAATCGTTCCACCTTCAGGTTGTGCATGAGGTTGTCCGTGTAATAGGGCGGGGCGTGGCAGGTGGAACACTGGCCGTTGCCGAAGAAAACCTTCTGGCCGCGCAGCTCGGACTCGCTGGCCTTCGCCGCATCCAACTTGCCGAACACGTTGAGCTTGGGGGCCGGTGGAAAGTCCAGGAGCTCCTGGAACTCCGCCATGGCGTGGACCTGGCTGCCGCGATCGAGAACATTCACGCCCTTCTTCTGCGCGATCACCGGATCGCCGTCGAAGTAAGCGGCACGTTGCTCGAACTCGGTGAAGTCCTCCACGCTTTTCAATGCGCGCTGCGAACCGAACAAGCGCTGGATATTGACCCCGCGCAAGGACGGCGTGTCGATGCGATGACGAAACTCCTGAGGCCGGATGTCGCCCACCAGGTGGGTGCTGGCGTTGGTATGGCCGTTCGCGTGGCATTCGAAACAGACCACCCCCCTGCTCGGCTCCTCGGTACGACGGTCCTCGGTCTGGTTGAACTGCTGCTGCGGGAAGGGTGTGACCAGCAAGCGCAATCCGTCGAGCTGCTTGGGATTCAGGATGCCGTTGAAGAGCTCGTAGTAGTTCATGATCGTCACCAGCTTTCCCTTCGAGACATCGCCGAGGTCGGGCCGTGTGGTAAGGAAGATCGGCGCCGGAAACTCGGGCAGGAGGTGATCCGGCAGGTCGAAGTCCAGATCGAATCGGGTGAGGTCGCGGCCTCGCCCAATGCGCCGAGCACTCCGTTGCCAGCGACGATGCTCACCATTGCGATTCTTCGGATTTTCGGTGTCATACTCTATTCCTCCGCGAGACGGATGGCGGCTCGCCGGCCTCATGAGCGTCGAGCACCCCTGTTCTTTCCGGCTGACCGCATCGGTCGATAGACGGTTGCGATCCGTACCACCACGCCCGGAGAAACACGCGGCACGCGGATTGATTCCCCGCCGCTTGCATCAACCGTGCGGTGCGGCGTGTCCGGACGATCGGGGCCGGCGCGCGGCCTGATATACTCGCGATGCCGGTGGCGTCCCCTTTCCAGTGCATCGACTCAGCTTATGACCGTGCATCCCGAAGGCTCGTTCCCCGAGGCGGTCCTGGCGCTTCTGCTAATCGTACAGAAAACACCGCACCCGATGCGTGTCGCCGAACGCGCTGGCCTCGGGATAGGCCGCGCGGCAGCGCGGCATCACTTTCGGGCAGCGCGGGTGGAAATGGCAACCGGAGGGGGGGCTGGCGGGGGAGGGGGGGATGCCGGGCAGGCGGATCACCTCGCGCTTGCGGGCCGGATCGATCTCGGGGACGGCGGAGAGCAGCGCCTGGGTGTAGGGGTGTTTGGGCGTCTCCAGTACCTCCTCCACCGTACCCTCCTCGACGATGCGGCCGAGATACATGACCGCGATCCGATGGGCCAGGTACTCGACCACCGCCAGATTGTGGGTGATGAAGAGATAGGCCAGCCCGAGCCGTGCCTGAAGGTCCTTCAAGAGGTTGATGACCTGCGCCTGGACCGAGACATCGAGGGCGCTGGTGGGCTCGTCGCAGACGATCAGCTTGGGCCGCACCGCGAGCGCCCGGGCGATGCAGATCCGCTGGCGCTGCCCGCCCGAGAACTCGTGTGGATAGCGGGGCTTGATGTCGGTGGGCAGCCCCACCTGTGCGAGCAGCTCATCGACCCGCCGCTCCCGTTCGCCGCGGTCGATCCCCTGGGCGAGCATGCCTTCCGCGATGACGGCCGCGACCGTCATGCGCGGGTTCATCGAGGCATAGGGGTCCTGGAAGATCACCTGCATCTCCGCGCGCCGCTTGCGCAGCGCCCGCCCCCGTAGCGTGCAGAGGTCCTGGCCCTCGAAACGCACCGTCCCGGAGGTGGTCGAGACGAGCCGCAGGATCGCCTTCCCCATCGTGGTCTTCCCGCACCCGGATTCGCCCACGAGCGCCAAGGTGGTGCCGGGGGCAATGGCGAGCGAGACCCCATCGACGGCCCGCACATAGCCCGCGATCCCGCGGAGAAGACCCTTGCGGATCGGGAAATGGACACGCACATCCTCGACCTCGAGCAGCGGTCCCGACACAGTGAGCGGGTGCAGATCGGCGTCACCGATCGGGCCGACCGGCGGTCCCGACGGGATGGCGCGCGCGCCTCGATAACGCGGGTCGTGTAGATGGCAGCGCGCCGCCTGGTCCGGCGCGACCGGGACCATCTCGGGCCGCACCGCCCGGCAGGTGTCCCAGACGCTGTCGCAACGGGAGGCGAAGCGGCAGCCCGGAAACTCGTGCCCGAGCGCCGGCACGCTACCGGGGATGACCGCCAGCACCCGGCCCCTCTTACCCGTGCTCGGGACGGCCGCGAAGAGCTTGCGCGAATAGGGATGGGCGGGGCTCTGAAAGAACGCCGCGCGCGCGCCGGTCTCGACGATGTGGCCCGCGTACATGACCGCCACCCGATCGGCGATCTGGGCCACCACCCCGAGATCGTGGGTGATGAAGAGGAGCGCCATGCCCCGCTCGCGCTGCAACGCCTTCAGCAACTCCAGGATCTGCGCCTGGAGGGTCACGTCCAGGGCCGTGCTGGGTTCATCGGCGATGAGGAGGCTGGGCCCGGCCGCGATGGCGATGGCGATCATGACGCGTTGCTTCATCCCCCCCGAGAGCTGGTGGGGATATTCGTGATAGCGCCGCTCGCGGTCCGGGATCCCCACGGCCTCGAGGAGCCCCAGGACCCGGGCACGGCCCGCGTCGGCGCCGTGGATGGCCAGGACCTCGCCGATCTGCCGCCCGATGGTGAGCACGGGGTTCAGCGCGCTCTGCGGCTCCTGAAAGATCATCCCGATGCGTCCGCCTCGGACGATGCGCATCGCCGCCTCGGGCAGGGCCAGCAGGTCTTCGCCGTCGAGCCGCACGTGGCCCGACAAGATGCGCGCGCCCTCCGGCAGGAGGCGGGTGATGGCGAGGGCGGTCATGGACTTCCCGCAGCCCGACTCGCCGAGCAGGCACAGGGTCTCTCCCCGCGCGATATGGAGATCCACCCCGTCGACGGCGCGCACGGCCGTCTCGCCGGCGCCGATCCAGGCGCGGAGCCCGGAGACTTCAAGCAGACGCGCGGGCCCTAGATCAGAAGACACCGGGCTCAGGCGCCTGCAGGGTCATCCACATCGACTTCCGAGGCATCGACTTCCGAGGCATCGACTTCCGGGGGCTCGATTTCCGGGGGCACGACGCGCGGTCTGCGGTGCTCGTCGATGGCCACGAAGGTCAGGACCGCCTGCGTGACCTGGATGCACTCGACCCGCGA
>JBOIDT010000030.1:0-4376 GCA_050740755.1 Gammaproteobacteria bacterium | reverse complement strand
CATCGACTTCCGAGGCATCGACTTCCGGGGGCTCGATTTCCGGGGGCACGACGCGCGGTCTGCGGTGCTCGTCGATGGCCACGAAGGTCAGGACCGCCTGCGTGACCTGGATGCACTCGACCCGCGAAGGATTGCGCTCGGCGTAGACGTCGACCTGCACGGTGATCGAGGTGCGGCCGACCCGCACCACCTCGGCGTAGCAGCTCACGATGTCGCCGACGAACACCGGCTCATGGAACTCGACCGAGTTGACGGCCACCGTGGTCACGGGCCCGCGCGCGCGGCGGATCGCCGGGATGCTGCCCGCCATATCGACCTGGGAGAGGATCCAGCCCCCGAAGATATTGCCGGCGTAGTTGGTATCCTTTGGCATGGGCACGATCCGCAAGGTCGGTTGGCGGTCCTTGGGGAGGCTCACTCGTGAAGGGGCCGTGGTCATGCGATCGCTAGCTTTTTCACAGGATGGGTTTCATAGGACGACCGGCGCATCCGGCAACTCGTCGCGCCGCTCCTCCCGCGCGGGGTAGTGTAGCGCGAGGTGATGGCCCACCGCCTCGATCGCTTCAACCACGCCCGGCGCAAAGCGGCCGGCGCGGAACTCCTCCTCCATCCGCCGGCAGATCGCCTCAAAGCCCGCGGGGCCGACGTGCCTGGCGATGGCGCGGTCCGCGACGATCTCGACATCGCGGTCGGCGAGCAGGAGGTAGATGAGGACGCCGTTGTTTTCCTCGGTATCCCAGATGTGCAGGGCGGAGAACACCTCGATGGCGCGCTCGCGCGCCGTCTGACCGGCGAGGAGGGGGTGGAGGTCCAGCGCCCCCTCGACCGCGTAGCGGATCTGTCCCCGGTGCCGGAATTCCGAGGCACCGATGGCCGCCTCGATGCGCAGGAGCGCCGCCGCCGGGAACGCCCGCCGCACCAGGAGCCCAGGAAACAGCAGATGCCGAAACACGCGCGCGAGGTCCATCACCAGTCCATCACCCGAGTCCGATTACCCAATTACCCAAGGTGTATTACCAGTTCCCCGAGGCCCCGCCGCCCCCGAAGCCCCCGCCGCCGCCCGAGAACCCGCCGCCCCCGCCGGAGCCGCCCCAACCTCCCGTGCCGAAACCGCCGCCCATGCCGCCGTAGCGTCCCCGGCCCCGGGAGACGCTCGCGCTCGGGTCCTGGGCGAACAGGAGGAAAAACGCGACGGCGGCCGCGATGAGGGCGCCGAGCCAGGACCCGACCAGCCACCAGAGGATACCCCCGGCCATGGCGCCCCCCAGCCCCGCGCCGATCAGACGGCCGAACATCAGGTGGAGCACCTGCGCGGCGATGAGCGCCGGGATGAAGACGAGGGGCAGGAGGTCCCCGATGAGAGAGGGGGAGGTCTCCGCCGGGGCCGGCAGGGGCTCGCCGGCGATGAGCCCCATGAGCCGCTCGACGCCGGCCGCGATCCCGCCATGGAAATCGCCTGCCTTGAAACGCGGCGTGATCGCCTCGTGGATGATGCGGCTCGCCAGGGCATCCGGGATCACGCCTTCGAGGCCATACCCGACCTCGATCCGCATCCGCCGATCGTCCTTCGCGACCAGGAGGAGCACGCCGTCGTCCACCCCCTTGCGCCCGATCTTCCAATTCTCGACGACCTTGATCGAATACCCTTCGATCGCGTCGGGCGCCGTGCTCGGGACGATGAGCACGGCGATCTGGGCGCCCTTGCGGGTCTCGAAGTCACGCAGCCGGTCTTCCAGCGCCTGTGTCTCTGCGGGTTGGAGCGTGCCGGTGAGATCGGTCACGCGCGCCGTGAGCACGGGCACGGGGACCTCGGCCCACAACACTGTGCAAAAGCCAAGCGCCAGGACCGCCACGCCCCGGCGGCGGGGCCGGCGGCCGTGCGCCCCGCCAGCCGACAACCTTTGCGCCGCGGCGCTCAGCGCGACGGCGCCGGGGCGGGGGCGAAGTCCACCGTGGGCGCCCGTGAGATCTCGGCCTCATCGGCGACGGCGAATGACGGCTTGGTCGCCATCCCGAACACCATGGCGGTCAGGTTGGATGGAAACGACCTCACCTTGACGTTGTACTCCTGAACCGCCTTGATATAGCGATTGCGCGCCACGGTGGTGCGATTCTCGGTGCCTTCGAGCTGGGCCTGGAGATCGCGGAACACACCATCCGCCTTGAGGGCCGGGTAGCTCTCCGCGACCACCATGAGCCGGCTCAAGGCCGAGCCGAGCTGGCCCTGGGCGGCCTGGAAGCGCGCCAGGGCCTCCGGGTCGTTGAGGAGCTCGGGGGTCGCCTGGATCGTCCCGACCTTGGCCCGCGCCTCGGTGACCTCTGTCAGGACCTCACGCTCGTGGCTCGCATAGCCCTTGACCACGTTGGCGAGGTTGGGCACGAGATCGGCGCGGCGCTGATACTGGTTCAGGACCTCGGCCCATGCGCCCTTGATCTCTTCGTCCAGGCGCTGGAGGGTGTTGTAACCGCACCCCGAGATGAATGCAGCGATGATGAGCACGGCGGCGAATCGACGGCGCATAGGAACCTCCCAGGGTCTCGAAAAGGCAGCGGGTCGCGACGACCGGGAGCTATTCTCTTCCATATCGCCCGGCGGAGAAAGGTTTGGCCCCCTCGGCAAGACCGGTGCGCGCACTTCGGCTCCGGAAATGCCCCGAGCCGCGGTGTCGAGCGCGACGTGGTCCCGGCCCGGGGCGAGCGATCACTCTTGTTATATGAGCCCCTCCGCATCGATAGGCACCGTGGCCGGCATGCGGCCGAGCGCCTTCCCAGCCTACCTGCCCGTCGACGGGTCGCGACGCGGAAGTCTCTTCCAGGATGGCTTGGAGCTCGCTGATGGACGTCCAGCCGCACGTTCTCGAAATCCGTCATCCCCGTGCCGCTCGACGACCGGCACCCTTCAGCTCCTCGGCAAACCGCTACAGCGCCATGAGCTTCCGTAGCCTCACGCTGAGCGGCGCTGTCGGGTCCGGCAACGACTCCACTACGTTCCAGCCAGTGCGGGCGTGGTCTCAAAAACCAACTTCCCGGGCTCCAAATTGGGCACACGTTTGGACAGGTGCAGGATTTCAACGCCCACCACCTGATTCTCGGCGTTGTAATCCAAGACCACGCCTGGAGATACTTCCTCCGACTCGACGATTGCGGATTCATCCAGACGCAGATAAAGTGCATCGGCTTCTTGGTCAACGTGTAATCTCATAGTCTGCCTCTCATCCTCCGGTCAAAGAATACGCTCACCACGCGCACCGGTTCAACCGAGGTGTTGACCACCACGCGAAGCACCCGTCCGCCGAACTCGGGTATGGGCCGATAACAGCGTTCCAGCGAGACATCGCCTGGGTCGGGCTCGCGTAAACCCGGTTGGTGTAAAACGCGCTCCAGCCATTCAAGCGGGATTTGCCGCTCCGCCAGGACCTTTCTCGCGTGCTCGGTCAACGTGTAGTTCATTAGTCCTCGTTGTGAGCGTCGCGGCCCATGCGGCACCTGATGTCGCAGTTGAGGATGACATCCGGCTCTTCTTCAGTGAACCCGTACTTCAAAGCGCGATCTCAGGCGTTGCTCGACAGCACCTCGATCAGCTCGGCCTTGCCCTTCGTCCACGGGACAATTGGCTCGAAGTCGGGGTTGACGGGATCATAGCGCGGCGCCAGGAGTCAAGATAGGGGTAGGGAAGGACCCCTCAGCCCTCCCCTCCCTCCGAACCGTGTGGGCGGTTCTCCCGCGCACGGCTCTCCAGTCGGTGGTTTCCTCATCGGGATTGGCGCGCCAGGACAAAGGCGTCATATAAGGTGAAAAGCCCCTGTTCGGCGAAGAAGGCATTAGGCCAGCGGAGATGGTCGGCATGACATCGACCGAAACCCGGACGCTTCTGTTGCTTGCGTAGAAGCGAACGTAAGCGCCGCCGGATGAAACCATCCAGCAACCGAAAGGTCCAGGCGCGCGTCGTATGGGAAGCGCAAGCAGACCGTGGAGCCGGTCTTCGGCATCATCAAAGCGGGGATGCGGTTCCGGCAATTTCTGCTGCGCGGACTCGAGGCCGTGCGCGGGGAGTGGTCGTTGGTGACGATGACGTGGAACATCCGTCGGATGGCGGTGCTGAAGGGTTGAAAACCGGGTCGGGACCGATCCGTTCATCGTCATTGCGTCGCTCTTAGAACCTCAACGGCCGCCCGAGTCACCCTCATCGTGCGCGAGCCCCGCCTTGTCCCGTTACCGTTCAATGCGAGTCCGACAGGCTGCTAGTTACAAGTTAATTAACTCTTCCCTACCCGTGGCCGGTTCCGCGGTGGCGGTACGCGAATGCCGGCACCTCGAAGAAGCCGGTCGGCTCGGGATCGCGGTACCAGCTCGCTCGGTGTCGCGCGAGGAAATCT
>JBOIDT010000029.1:5107-27973 GCA_050740755.1 Gammaproteobacteria bacterium | reverse complement strand
GGATAGGATGGGGGTCGAGCGCGTCCGATCGGAATGACGCAGCCCGTAGCGCTCAACCCCCACCCTCGCCCGCCCCCTGCCAGGGGGAGGGAATAAGCTGGTGCTGGCAGCTTGTTGAATTTGCACATGAAATAGAATTAGTTCGAGTTGTTGTGTTCAACATTTGGAACGTAAGAATCTAAGCATCTCTCAGCGGATCTGCTGCGCGGCCTGCACGCGCCCAGCCGCTGGGCGTGCGCAGGAAATGCTCAGGGCTCCCCGGGACGAACGCCGACCGCTCGGGGTCCCAGGAGCAGCAGCTGACCTCGATGTTGGGGCGCTCGATGCGCAGCACATTGAAGGAATTGCGCTCGCCGCGCACGCGCGTCGAGATCGTCGTGCCCGCGCTGACCGCAAGCGCGCTGTAGCCGCCGATCCTAAAACGCTCGGCGAGGGGCCCGGTATGGCTGCGATGCAGATGGCCGGCGAGCAGGATGTCGAGCCGGCATTGGCCGAGCCTGGCTAGTGCCTGTGGCGGACAGCGAACCAGATCTTCCTCGTCTCCGCCTTCGGGTACGTGAAAAGGATGGTGCGTGACCAGGATCCTGATCCTCTCCCCTCCCCCATTGCCTAGCCGCTCGCAGAGGCTTGCGATCTGCGTTGCGTTGATGCGCCCGCCCTTGATCGTCCGTGATCGCGCGGTGTTGATGCCGAGCACCATGATCTCCTCGTCACGATAGAACGGCGCGAGGTCGTTCGTGATGTAGCGGCGATAGCTAGCGAGCGGGCGGAAGAAGCGCGCGAAGAGATTGCGCATCGGCAAGTCGTGGTTGCCCGGCACGACGATCCGCGGCGCCGGGATCGTCTCCAGAAATGCCCGCGCCGCTACGAACTGCCGGCTGCGCGCGCGCTGGGTCAAATCGCCCGAGACGGCCACGAGATCCGGCCTGATCTCATGGATAAAGGCGATTAGCGGGGCGAGCATCGCCTCATCGATGTGCCCGAAATGCAGATCGGAGAGATGGGCGATGGTGCGCACGCGCGTTGCTCTAAGCTACGATCGGGAGTGCCCGCGATCGGTCCAGCAGCGCTCACTGCGCTGCCGTTGCCGCCGCGGGCACGAGCACCCGCAGTGCGCCGGGGCGGACCCGGTAATGGAGTGGGGTGGGCATCACGGTGACCTCGCCGTCGACAGCGACGTGCATGCGCGTGCGCTTGGTCTCGATGAAGACCTCTTCGGTACAGAGCGCATCGAAGTCCTTCTCATTTCGCAGCTTGCCGGCCAGGGCGCGCACGGCGAAGCGCAAGAGACCCAGGCGCCCGGTACGGCGTGCCATGTAGAGACATAGCCGCCCCGCATCGAGGCGTTTGCGGGTGCCGACCTCGAAGCCCGCGATCTCGTATTCATTGTTGCCGATGAAGATGAACGGGGTGCGCCGCACCGATTCGTGATCGTCGGCGTTCACGCGCACCACGAGGAAGGGGTAGCGGCGCAGCACGGAGAGCGCCGCCCACAGGAACGCCGGCCGCTTGCCATGCCCGAGGCGATCTTGCAGCTTCTCGCGATGGCGTACGACCATCGGATAGAGTCCGAGACCGGAATTGTTGAGAAAGAAACGGCCGTTGACCTCCCCGACATCTACTTGCACCACCGTACCCTCGAGGAGCGTGCGCACGGACTCCTCCAGGGCGAGCGGAATATTGAGATCCTTGGCGAAGTGATTGAGCGTCCCGAGTGGCAGCACCCCGAGCGTGCGATCGGTCTCGATAAGCACGGACGCCACGGCGTTGATCGTCCCATCCCCACCTCCGGCGACCACCGGGCCGGCATACCGGGCGACCGCGGCGCGTGCCCGATCCACGATCTCCTCCCCGCTGCGCGCAGTTAAAAAATGCGCCTCGGCGCCGAGATGGTGAAATGCTTCCGCGATGCGCGCCCGCACCGCGGCGCTGCTGTCCGATCCGGCGGCATCATTAATGATGATCGCGATGGGTGTAGCCATGGCAGGGCTAACCAGCGCCGGCATTCCGGGACACTCCGGGCATCGATCCAGAGCCGCTCTCCTTGGATGTGGGCTGCGCGGCGCGGTTGATCACCTCGTGGACGAATCCCAGTTTCTGGATCGCCACCGGCGAGAGCACGAAGGGGTATAAGTCCGGCTGGCCCATGCTGCGGTTGAGGCTGTTGAGGGCATAGGTCAGCGGCAGCCAGCTCGCCACCACCGCCTCCACCGAGGGCGGCCGGTCGCCGGTCGGGCCTCCCGGTGTCGCTATCGAAGCGCCCGCGGCGCCTTCGGGGGTCCCGACCCGCAGCGAAAACTGACGGGCGGTCTCCAGGGTGTCGATGATGTGCAGGTAGTGGGCCCAGCTTTCCGCCCAGTCCTCCCAGGGGTGGGCGCTGGCATAGGCGCTCACGAAGCGCGCGGGCCAGTCCGCCGGCGGCCCATGGTCATAGTAGGCTCGTAACGCCTGGTCATAGTCGGCCCGCTCGTCGCCAAAGAGCCTACGGAAGGCCTCGACCTCGGCACTGGGGCGGACCAGCCGTTCCCAGTAGTAATGCCCGCTCTCGTGCCGGAGATGCCCGAGCAGGGTCCGGTAGGGCTCGTTCATGTCAACCCGCCTGCGTTCCCGCTCCGCGGGATCGGCTTCGGCGATGTTGACGGTGATAAGCCCCTCGGCGTGCCCGGTCATGACCGCACTGTCTTCGCCGGGAGCCGCCTCCGGGTCGGCCAGAAACGCAAACGCGAGTCCTCTCTCGGGATCTTCGGCCTTGTTCGCGCGCGGCAGGCCCAGCGCCATCAGACTATAGAGCAGCCGCCGCTTCTCCACCTCGAGCCGCCGCCAGCGCCGGCGGTTGTCCGGCTGCGAGAGATCCGGGATGGTCTGGTTGAGACCGCAGGCCTGGCACAAGGTCGCGCTATCCTCGGCGGCCAGCATCCAGTTACACACCTGTTCCTGGCTGTAATTGAGGCACATCTTATAGCGCCTGCCAGCGGCCTGCGGCGCGAGCGCCCGCCATTCGCCCTCTCCCTCCGCCTCGAGGGCGCTCAGGATCCTTACATCGGGCAGGTAGCCGAGGGCATGGCCGCAGCGCAAGCACTGAACGTTCTCGAAGAAGATCAGTTGACCGCAGACCGGACAGCTGAAGATCTTCAGGGTCGGCTTCCCGGCAGAGTGCAGTCCATCGCCGATGAGGCGTTAGACGTTCGCCGGGGCGATCCGCACGTCGAGGCGGTTCTCTACGTCTTTCACACCGGCTACCGAGCGGACGCAGGCGAGCAGCGTGTCTTGCACCTCCGCCGACACCTGTCCGCTCAGTATCACCAGGCCTTGATGGGCCATCACCTCGACCGCGGGCGGTTGGGGCAGGGCGCGTTCCAGCGCCGACCGTACCCGCCTCGCCAACTCCTCATCGGTCGGTGCCACCCCTAGAGAAGCCGCGACTGAGATATCGTCGGCGCTTGCTCCAGCGACACGCTCGCTACCCGGCTCGGGCTCGACCAAAGACGCCTGTCCCTTCTTCGCGGCGCTCGGCCATTTTTCGCGTAGCCATGCTCGGCGCCGCCTGCCCGAGTCCGGATCGAAGAAATACATCAGCGCCGCGCCGATGCCGATCAGTAGTAGCGTCATCATGGCGTTCTCCCCTTCAAGTGCAGCCGCGCAGGAGGAAGATGGTGATAAGGATCGGTATCGGAACCCCCGGCAGCCATATGTATTCCATCCTCCCTTCGTGCGGCCTGGTCTGCCGATCCGCCGTAGACGATTGGTGCCTCACATGGTGACCTTCGAAGCAAGGGTGTTCATGGGGCTGACCTTGCAACGCCCGGCTCCGCCGCTTTGTTCCACCGCATGACGGGCACGGTCGAAATCGAGCTCATCGGCGAACCTTCGATGATCTTGGTGCTGATGGCCATATACACCAAGGTATTGCGTTTTTTATCGTAGAGCCGATGCACCTGAGTCTCCTTGAACAAGATCGAGGTATCGGCGCTAAACACCTCGTCTTCGTCTTCGAGCTCCGCGGACAGGACGATAGGACCGGTCTGGCGGCACGCGATCGCGAATCGCGAAGGGTCTTCCGCGAGCCCCAGCGGGCCTTTGATGCCGCCCGTACGGGCCTGGCTGATGTGGCAGGAGACCCCGGAAACCTTCGGGTCATCGAATGCCTCCACGCACACCTTGTCGTTCCTGCCGACGAACCGAAACGTGGTCGAGATGCAGCCGATTTCTTCGGCGTGCACGGGCACCACGCCCAATAGGGCCAGCCCGATCAACACGAGCGCTTTCATATCCGACCCAGGAGCATCAAGATGAGCACGAGAGGAATCACTGATAGAGTCATTCTAGTTACTCCTTGTCTTAATTACAAGGGCAGAGATAGCGTTGCGGTCCCTTGGGCCGTGCACCACCCGGGCCGCGCGGCCCGGGTGGAGAGGTTTCGACTATAACTTTCTGATCCAGGCGTCTGCCTGTTCCTGGGCCTTCTCCTTGCTGACGCCGTACTTCACTTGAAGCCGGCCGACCAATTCATCGCGCTTCCCGGCGATCGTATCGAGCTCATCGTCGGTCAAATCACCCCACATCTGCTTGGCCTTGCCTTTGACTTGGTTCCAGCTACCCTGGGCTTGTTCCCAATTCATGATACGTCCTCCATTGGAATAGAGATGTTATCAGTCCGAAGCCTAAGCCTGGACGGAGACGAGTGAATTCAACAACTCTGCCAGCACCGGCGCCCGGAGTAATAGTCATCAATTATCAATGCGATTGCGCGATCCCCGGCCTCTCTACCGGCCGGGCTCAGCCGACCGCATCGGCAATAATTGCCGAGGTGTTTGTAATCCGTGCAGTCTCGGCACGGGAGCGTAGAACGCTCGCTCCAGGCAGGCGGGGAACGCCTGGATAGATTTGCGCCGAAAAGGATCCCTCTCGGGTGCCGCTTGTCCTGAAGTCGTTTACTCAGTCTCCCGGAGAATCCGGACGCTGATTCTGCGCCACACAACAAGGAAGTGCAGGCGCCGTGTCAGAGTCACCACTGAACGGCGAACCGGCTCTGCAACGGCTCCATACCGGCAAAGGTTACCTCTCCAGCCGCGGCATTCCGAACATTTTACAATGCTAGAAATGCTAGATGCGACACAAGCTTGCTCAAGTGACTGAATTGGCGCCGCTGTCAGCGCTGGCACAGTCATTGAGGAAAAGCAGCATGGCTTTGTGTAACGACAAGTTCTTTTCCGGTACGCCTCCTCTTGCATGGCTCGCAAACGCGCGCTCTTTCAGGGCGGTGGTGCCGGTCCATGCGCGGGGCACTAAAGCCTATCAAGAGGAGGCATGCAGCGAACCCGCTCGCAGACTCCTCCAAGCGGTACATACAAGAGGCGGCGCTGCGTACACGATACTGGTACAGCGGTCTGGGACAGCGGTCAATACGGTCGGTGATGCGAAGCCTGGGCGCGAGCACAGTTGCGCGTACAGATCGTCTTCTTTCTTGCTTGTACAGTTGTAATAACCTGCGTCTTCGGAGGTAAGCGAATGTCAAGGTTAATCATCACGATAACGGCAGGGGCCGTTTCTACGCTCGTGGGCATGGCGGCCATGGCGGCCCACGAGGGAACACAGGGCTCCAACATGGGGACGGGGTCCATCGCTCAACAGGGCGTTAACCCATCCCAGTTGCAACAGCAGCAGGCACAGCAGCAGTTTGCGATCGATCAGCAGTACTGCGCCACGCTGAAGTTCCAAGATCATAACACCTACGATCAGAACGCCTACGATCAGTGTATACACCAGGCCACGGTGAGGCGTGATCAGCAGGCGACGGGCGGTGATAGTTTTGCCGGAAGCCAGGAACAGGGACAGCCTGGTGAGAAGAAGGACACCGGGATCGTAGATAAATTCACCACGGCTGTGAAGGACAAGCTCGCGGACTTGGGTATGGGCACTGACAGAGACCGTCAGGATAAGGGCGTCAGCGGACAGCAAGGCGCACAGCAGGAACACGCGCAAGGCCAAGGTGGACAACCACAGGCCTCCTGGCAGGGAGGACAGCAGGCATGGCAAGGGCAGCATCCTCAGCAGGGTTTTGGACAAGGTCAGGGCGGCCACGCATGGCAAGGAGGACAATCCGGTACGGCTCAAGGCATGCAGCCTCAGCAGGGATACGCGCAGGGTCAAGGCGGCCCTGGGGATCAGCAGAATCAGGGCGGCCAAGGACAGTCAGGGTTTCAGCACCATGCGACCGGTGGCCAGGATCAACTGCAGATGCACCCCTACGATCCGGGGATCGCTGAGGGCGGCCTCACCACCGCGGAACGCTATCTGCTGCAGCATGGCAGAGCCCAGCCCGAGGTCTATGCGCTCAACTTGGCGTATCAACAATATGCGATTCAACGCCAGGAGTGCGACACTCTGAAGAACGCAGCCGCCCAGAGCTACGAGCAGTGTCTACAGCAGGCGCACACGGCGCGGGATCAGTTTCTGAGCTCAGGCATGAGCGCAGCGCGCGAGGCGCACAAAGGCGCCCAGGAAGGTGGTTCATAAGCGTTTCTAGTCAACGTTAGTTAGTCAGTAAGCATTGGTGCGTAGCGCGGGCGCGCTACGCACCAATCCCCGCGAAACGAGCGGTTACCCATCCAGGCCTACAACCACGCGTCTGAGAACTGTGGAGGTATTTTATGAACGAGACCGTGCACCGATGCATCAACGAATGTCTGAATTGCCATAACGTCTGCTTGAATGCGATCACCTATTGCCTGGAGCAGGGTGGCCGGCACGCCGAAGCCGGCCATGTTCGCCTGTTGCTCGATTGCGCCGATATCTGTCAGACGAGTGCCGATTTCATGCTCCGCGGCTCGCCGCGGCACACGCGAACCTGTGGGGTGTGCGCCGAGATCTGCGCTCTGTGTGCCGAGGACTGTGAGCGGTATCAGGATGACGCCCATATGCAGAATTGTGCACAGGCGTGCCGGCGCTGCGCCGAGTCGTGTCGGCAGATGGCGGGCCATGCCTGAGGATTCAGGGGGCGGCCGCAACCAATACATGGTCGCCTGCTACACGACAATAGGACAGGGCGTTTTGCGCGGAGCGACAACCCAGCATGAAAACCGTGGTTGGTTTATTCGATAGCCTCCGTGAAGCCCAGGGTGCGACGCGCGATCTGATTACGGCCGGACGTTCGCGAGACGATATCGGTCTATTGGCCAGTGACGCCACCGGTGAATGGTCCCGGTACAAGGCCTCTACTCTCGAGGGCACTGCTCGGATGTCGACCCTCGAAGGGGCTGCCCCGACGGCCGGTGAGATCGGGAGCGGGGTGGGCACGGGCACGGTGCTCGGTGGCTTGGGCGGGTTGCTGGTCGGCCTCACCGAACTCGCAATTCCCGGGATCGGCTGGGTAGCCGCCGCCGGTACTTTCGCTACGACTGTATTCGGCGCCGGCGTGGGGGCTGCGGCCGGCGGGCTATTCGGCGCAGTGGAAAAGTTGGGCGTGCCCAAGGACAAGACCGGCTATTACGGCGAAGCGGTGCGGCGGGGCGGCACCCTGGTTTTCGTTCGCCTCGCGGACGAACAGGTCGATGAAGCGATGGCGATCATGCAGCGCCACCAGGCGGTGGACATCGAGGAGCGTGCCGAGGAGTGGCGGGCGAGGGGCTGGAGCCCCTCCCACTGAGCGATCCTGAGTTGTAAAGGTTACCCGTTGCGTCGGGCGTTGAAAATATCGAGGATATCAAAGTCGTCTATCTGGAGAGCGGCGGCAAAGTGAGCAGGACGACCGAAAGCGAATGGCGGTTAGGGTGGAGGGTCTTGCTCAGGCCCGTATGCGCGCCATGAGCGCGTCCAGGGCCCGGTCCGGCAGGGCGCGCTTCAGGAAGGCGAAGGCGTAGGTCAGCGTGGTGACGAAGTAACGCGGGCTCGGGTTATCCTGCTCCAGGGCCTTGATCACCCTGGCGAGGACCGCCTCGGCAGGCAGCGTGAACCAGCCCGCCGATCCTTGGTTCTTGAGCCAGCGTTCGATGCGGCCGCGGTTGGCGGTATCGGGGTTCTCGCAGAGCACGGTGCGCTCGAAGGTCCGGTAGGCGTTGTCCCGGAAGCGGCTCGTGATCGGGCCGGGCTCGATCAGGATCACCCGGATCCCGGTCCCGCGGAGCTCCTGGCGCAGGGTGTCGCTCAGGGCCTCGAGGGCGAACTTGCTGGCGCTGTAGGCCCCGCGGTACTTGAGGGCCACGAGCCCGAGCAGCGAGCTGTTCTGGATGATGCGCCCCTGGCCCTCTGCCCGCATCACCGGCAGGATGAGCCGCGTCAGCTCGTGGGCGCCGAAGACATTGACCTCGAACTGGGCCCGCAGGGCGTCGCGGGTGATGTCCTCGAGCGCCCCCAGTTGCCCGAACCCACCGTTGTTGAAGAGGCCATAGACCCGCCCCCCGGTTTGTGCCAGCGTGGCCTCGACTGCGGCCCGGATGGAGGCCGAGTTGGCGAGGTCGAGTTGCACCGCAGTCAGCCCCTCGGCCGACAGCCGTTGCACGTCTTCCTGCTTGCGGGCACTGGCGATCACGCGGTAGCCGCGCGCGCGCAGGCCCTGGGCGACCGTGTAACCGATGCCGCTCGATGCACCGGTGACCAGAACGCTTCTGTCCGGTGTGCTTGCCATACGACCTCTCCGCTCTTTACCATGGCCCGAGGACCCAGCCGCGGGCTGTCGCGGACACGGGCGTTTATCCGCGCATGACCGCAAACGTCGCTCATGATAAACCGTGCCCTATCCTGGTGGGCGGACCAAAGTACGGCACGGGGGTGGCTCGCGCCGGGGCGGGTCTCTGCGCGCTCCTCGGCTTTTGGAGCCTCGCCGTGGTGGCAGAGCCCGCATCGGCACCCGATCCGCGCTATGCCCTCTGTCCGCCCGACACCGCGATCCCACCCCGCCCCTCCTATGACAGCCGCAAGGGGGCGCCGGGCTTCGTCGCCGGCACCGTTCAAGGCAAGGCCGACGAGGTGCGGGTGCCGGAGGTTGGCCGCTCGGTGCTGGTGGGTGGAGTGGAACTAATGCGCGACCAGCAAGCGGTCGCCGCCGATCTCCTGACCTATCGCCGCGATCGCCGCATCGCCGAGGCCGAGGGCCATATCCGCTACTGGGACCCGAGCATCTTCTGGAGTGGCCGCCATGCCCTCGTCGAGTTCGACCGCGACCGGGCGCGGCTGGTGGGCGGCGCCTACCGGCTCCCCGGCCGCCGCGCCCATGGGGAAGTGCGTACCGTTACCCACAATAGCCGCAAGAACGAGACCCGGCTCACCGAGGTCGACTACACCACGTGCGAAAGCGAGGTGCCCGAGTGGCGGCTCGAGGCGCGGCGCATGAAGATCAACCACGAGGAAGACTGGGGCGAGGCCTACCACGTATTTCTGAACGTGCTGGACGTGCCGATCTTCTACACCCCCTATATCACCTTCCCGATCAGCGACCGGCGCAAGAGCGGCTTCCTGCCGCCAACCATCGGCAGCTCCAGCGACTCCGGTTTCGACTTCACGCTCCCCTATTACTGGAACATCGCCCCGGAGATGGACGCCACCTTCGCGCCGCGCATCCTGGGCGACCGCGGGGTGTTGCTCGGCGGTCAGTACCGCTATCTGGTGCCGAGGGGCGATGGCCAACTCGATGCCGAATACCTGCCGGTCGACGGCGGGCGCGACGACGATGCCCGCTGGCTCATCGGTTACACACATGAACAGTACTTCGCCCGCCACCACGGCCACCTGTTCCTCCAGTTCAACCGCGTCTCCGATGACCAGTATTTCGAGGACTTCGGGACTAGCCTGGCCCTGACCAGCAGGCGCTTTCTGGAGCAACGCGCGGACGCGCGCTATTCTGGCGATCTGTGGAACGTCCTGGCGCGTTTCCACGGCTTCCAGACCGTGGATGACACGATTCCCGAGATCAACCAGCCCTATGATCGCCTGCCGCAGGTGTTCTTCAATGCCTATACCCCCCGGCGCGAAGGCGGGCTCAATCTCGATTTGTTGACCCAGACCAGTTATTTCAACCGCGGCGCGGGGCCCATCGGCGGACGCATCGACTTGAGACCCGTGGTCAGCGTTCCGTTCCATACGGCGGGTACCTTCGTGGTGCCCAGGCTCGGCGTGGAGTATACGCAGTATTGGCTCGACCAACCCGCGACCGGGACTACGGCGGACGAGACGCCCAACCGCGTCCTCCCGATCCTGAGCGTCGACAGCGGCCTCCTCTACGAGCGCGATCTGAGCTTCGGCGGGCGATCGCTCTTGCAAACGCTGGAACCGCGGTTTTTCTATCTCTATATCCCGGAGGTCGATCAGGACGATCTGCCGATCTTCGACACCGGCCAGTATGACGTCTCCTTCGGGCAGCTCTTTCGGGAGAATCGCTTCAGCGGCCCCGACCGGGTGGGGGACGCGAACCAGTTCTCGCTCGGTGTGACGTCACGCTTCATCGACCGCGATTCGGGCTTCGAGCACCTGCGCGCGAGCATCGGCCAGAGTTACTATTTCGCCGATCGGGAGGTGTCGCTCACCCCCGGCCGGGTCGATGACGATCCCGTTTCGGATGTGGTCGGCGAGGTCGTCGCGCGCCTGGCGAACGGATTCAGTGCCCGCGCCGACGTCATCTTCGATCCCAACGACACGAGCTTCAATCTGGGCCTCTTGGGCCTGCGTTATCTCCCCGATCCGAGCACCATCGTCAACGCCGAGTACCGCATCCGCCGCGACATCGTGGGTCTCGGTCAAACCGGGGTGGAGCAGACGGACGTGTCGCTGCGGCTCCCGGTGACACCGGGCTTGAGCGTCGTCGGGCGCTGGCTCTATTCGCTCGACGGCAACGAGACGCTCGAGGGTGCGGCGGGTCTGGAGTACGAGAGTTGCTGCTATGCGGTGCGCACGGTGGCACGCCGGTTCCTGAGCACGTCGACGGGGGAGTTCGACAACGATTTCTTCGTGCAACTGGAGCTCAAGGGGCTGGCCGGATTCGGGCGCTCGACAACGAGCTTCTTGAAGCGGAGTATCCCGGGCTATGAGAACGAGTTCTGAGGGCCTGGGACATGAGGGCTCGTGAAGATCCCTGCTGCGGCCTTCGCCTCTTCGACGGCTCCCGATATGAGCCATCTTGACGTCTTTCGTATCCGTGCCCGGGTCCTATTCCGAGCCCTCGGCCTCGCGTCGCTACTGCTCGGGCCGGGTGTGGTCGCGGGGGCAGAACCGCTCGATGCCATCATCGCGGTCGTCAACGACGACGTGGTGATGGCGAGCGAGCTCAAGCGCATGGTGCGGCGGGTCCAGAGGGACATCGAGCAGCGTGGCGGTGAGCTGCCGTCCGATCGGGTCCTGAATCGCCAGGTCCTGGAGCGCCTGGTGCTCACCAAGATCCAGCTCCAGACGGCCCGGCAGACCGGCGTCCAGGTGGACGACGAGAGCCTGAATCGCGCCATGAGCAACATCGCCGCCGAGAACGGCATGACCCTCGCGCAGTTCCGCCAGGCGGTCGAGTCGGAGGGCTACGGCTTCGTGCAGTTCCGGGAGGATATCCGGAGCGAGATCCTGGTCTCGCGCCTGCGCCAGCGCCAGGTGGACAACCTCATCCACGTCTCGGACCGCGAGATCGACAACTACCTCGCGACCCAGGCCCGGCAGGAGAAGATCGACCATGAATACCACCTGGCACAGATCCTCGTCGCGGTGCCCGAGGACGCGGACGCCGACCTACGCAAGGCGGCGCGCGACCAGGCCCTCCTGGCCCTCGAACGGCTGCGCCAGGGTGAGGACTTCGAGCAGGTCGCGATCGCCGTCTCCGATGACCAGGAGGCCCTGGAGGGCGGCGACCTCGGATGGCGCAAGGCCGGCGAGATCCCGGCGATCTACGCCGGGGTCGCGACCTCGTTGCGCGAGGGCGAGGTCAGCGATGTCATCGAGAGCCCGAACGGCTATCACATCCTGAAACTGATCGCGGTGCGCGGTGGCGGTACCGGGCTCGTCACCCAGACGCACACCCGCCATATCCTGGTGAGGCCCGACGATCTGGTGAGCGCCGAGACGGCCCGCACCCGGCTCGATCGGCTCCGCGATCGCGTCCTCGCAGGCGAGGACTTCGCGGCGCTGGCACGCCTCAACTCCGCCGACAAGCAGAGCGCCGCCAAGGGCGGCGACCTCGGCTGGGTGAGCCCCGGCGACCTGGTGCCCAAGTTCGAGGACGCCATGACGGCACTCGAGCCCGGCGGGGTGAGCGAGCCCTTCGACACCGATTTCGGCTGGCACATCGTACAGGTCCTGGAGCGGCGCCGGCACGACAACACCGTCGAGGCCATGCGCGCCCAGGCACGCGAGGCGATCCGCCGGCGCAAGGGGGAGGAGGAACGCCAGGCCTGGTTGCGGCGGCTGCGGGACGAGGCCTATGTCGAATACCGCCTGGAGGAGTGATGCAACACCGATCGCGGTGACCGCCGGGGAACCGGCCGGGATCGGTCCGGACCTGGTGGTCAGGCTCGCCCAGGAGCGGATTGCGGGCGAGATCGTGGCCGTGGCCGATCCCGATCTGCTCCTCCAGCGCGCGGCCCTGCTCGGGCTCCCGCTGCGGATCATCCCCTTCGAGGCACGGCCCGCGGATCTGCCTCCCGGCCGCCGGGTGCCCGGTGAGCTTCGGGTCCTCCCGGTGCCCTTGCGCGCACCGTCCGCCTGTGGGCGCCTGAATCCCGCCAATGCCGCCTATGTCGTCGAGACCCTGGAGCGCGCCGGCCGCGGATGTCTCGAGGGGAGATTCGCCGCATTGGTGACGGCGCCGGTGCACAAGGGGGTCATCAACGATGCCGGCATCCCCTTCCGCGGACACACCGAGTACCTGGCGGCGCTGACGGGCAGCGTAGAGCCGGTCATGATGCTATGCGCACCCGGGCTGCGGGTGGCGCTCTGCACGACGCATGTGCCGCTCCGGGAGGTGAGCGCGCTCATCACGACGGCGCGCGTCACCAGCGTCCTCTGGGTCCTCGTGCGCGACCTACGCGAGCGCTTCGGGGTAGAGGCGCCGCGCATCATCGTGTGCGGCCTGAACCCCCATGCCGGGGAAGGCGGGCACCTCGGCCGCGAGGATGCCGAGCACATCGCCCCGGCCATCGCGGCGCTCTGCGCCCTGGGCCACGATATCGAGGGCCCGGTCGCGGCGGACACGGCCTTCATCGCGAGCCGGCTCGCCGGTGTCGATGCCGTGCTCGCCATGTACCATGACCAGGGGCTGCCGGTCCTCAAGCACCATGGCTTCGGGGCGGCGGTCAACGTGACCTTGGGCCTGCCCATCCTGCGCACCTCGGTGGACCATGGCACGGCCCTGGACAAGGCCGGGACCCCCGATGTGGATCCGGGCAGCATGCTGGCCGCGACCCACACCGCCCTGGATCTGGCCCGGCGCGCCTCTGCGAGGCCGCCCGATGCCAGCCGGCCCGCGGTCCCGGCGTGATCGTAGGCGAGGGCCGGCCGCCACGGCCCAGGCGCCGCTTCGGCCAGCATTTCCTCACGGATCCTAGTGTCATCGAGCGCATCGTCGCCGTCATCCGGCCCGTCGCCGGCCAGCACTTGGTGGAGATCGGGCCGGGCCGCGGGGCCCTGACCCGGCCCTTGCTCGAGGTCCTCGGGACACTGGATGTCGTCGAGATCGATCGCGAGCTGGCGCGGGCGCTGTGCACGGACCTGGGCCCGATCGGCGAGTTACGGGTCCATCGCGGCGACGCGCTGCGCTTCGATTTCTCGGGACTCGCTCCGCCGGGGGAGCGGCTGCGGATCGTGGGCAACCTGCCCTACAACATCTCGACCCCCCTCTTGTTCCACCTCCTGGCGCACAGCGACGCGATCCAAGACATGGTGTTCATGCTGCAAAGGGAGGTGGCCGAGCGCATCGTGGCCGCGCCCGGCAACCGCGACTATGGACGGCTGTCCGTCATGCTCCAGTTTCGCTGCGACGCCACCGGGCTCTTCGCGGTCGCCCCGCACGCCTTCCGGCCGGAGCCGCAGGTCCATTCGACCGTGATCCGGCTGGTCCCGCGCCCGCCGGCGACCCCGGTTGCCGACCACGGCCTGTTCGAGCGCCTGGTCCGGCAGGCCTTCGGCCAGCGCCGCAAGACGCTCCGCAATGCCTTGCGGGGATGGCTCGATGAGGGCGGTTTCGGGCGCGCCGGGATCAACCCTACACTACGCGCCGAGACCCTCGCCGTGGCCGATTTCGTGCGCCTCGCCAATGAGCTGACGAGCGGGCCAGGCCCCTGAGCGGCAATGCCCGGGTCCACTGTGCTTTGGTTCAAGTTGCGATTCGGAAATCGATTAGGTATTAGGGATTGACGGGGCACCGATGGATCCGAGGGCGGCCGACGGGTGGGGATGCTAGACAGCGCCCGATCGATCCGCGGACGATCGAAGCGAGCGGTGGGAACGACGATGGGTTCAAGAACGCGCGCGTGGGGCTTTGCCGCGGGGATGGCGATCTTGGCCGTTTCGTGCGCACGGCCTCCGGTGATCGTGCCCCCGCCGGTCCCGGTACAAGCGCTTCGGATCGAGATCCGGACGGCCCAGGGCTACGAGCGCCTACAGGGCTCCTTGCTGACCGGGGACGAGATGACGGTCCGCCTGCGCGGGCTACGGCCCGAGGAGCGCCTGGCGCGCGTCGCGCTGTCTAGGCTCAGGCCGCGCGCGGGCCGGCGGCCGGGTGTGGTGCGCGAGGAGACCGATCTGAGCGCGCGGTTTCGCGCCGCACGAACCCCCGGCGCGACCGCAACGGGCGAGGTGACGCTGCCGGTTCTCGCGGGCCCCACCGCGATCGAGGTCACGGTCGAGGGCGGGCCGGCTCCCGGCACGGTGCGCGCCGCGGCGCTCGTCCTGAGGGCCGCGGAGACCAGCCTGCAAACCCCCAACCGCCGGCCCCTCGTCACCCACCCCGACTCCGGCGTGACCTACGAGGCGGACACCCTCATCGTCGCGTTCCGGCGCAACGCGACGCTCGAGGACGCCTCCGCGCGGCTGCGCGAGATGGACCTCGAGCCGGAAGACTGGATCGCGCCGCTGCGGCTCGTGCGAACCCGAGAGACGGCCCCGGAAGACACGTTCGACCTGGCACGGCGGCTCGCCGGGCAGAGACGCCCGCCCGTGATCGGCCTCATCCCCCATCTGGTGTTCGAAGACGACGCCGCGATCGGCGAGCGCATGCCGAGCCGCCTCACCGAGACCTACCAGGGCGGCTGTGCGCAGGGAGGGATCAAGGGCTGCTTCGAACGCGGCAACACAGCACAAGCCGAGCTGCGGATCTTCCGGTATCACTTCTTCTACCAGAGCTTCGCCGGCCATCGTCTCGTGGAGCACCTCGTGCAGAACGTGCCCAATCGCGCCAATGTGGGGATCGCGATCGTCGATCGCGGCTTCGGGGACGGCAGGAATCGCAGCCACATCCCGGACGGCGATTTTTTCGGCTTCTCGCGGGCGCCGTTCTTCGTAGACCGCGCCTTCGGCGCCGGCGCGAACCGCCAGACGGCACAGATCATCCAGATCAACCCCGCGACCGGCCGGCAAGAGTGTCGCAGGCAGAACCCCAACGCCCCCTTCGACCCCAACACCCCCTTCGCCGACTGCGCCTTTTCGTTCCAAGACGTGCCCGACACCGACACGAGCCATGGGACGGAGGTCGCCCTGGCGGCCGCCGGGCGGCCGGAGACCCGACCGGGCATAGACGCCGACAAGGTCGTCCTAGGCACCGGACCGCACGCGCGCCTGCGCATCCTTCAGACCACAGAGGCGTTCATCGACCGGGCGACCGCCATTTGGGCGGCGACCATCGATCCCGACGTGCAAGTCATCAACACTTCGTTCGGGGCACGCGGAGGCGCCGAGGTCGGGAACAGGTATCTGAACGCCGAGATCGCCGGTGTGACCAGGAGCATACTCCAGATTTTCGCGGCTCAGCGGCCGGCCAAGATCTGGACGACTTCGGCGGGTAACAACGGTGAGTGCACGGATCCCAACCCGCGCGGGACGCCGGAGGATTTCACGTGCCCTGGAAGGCCTAGGGGCCATTACCCCTCGGACTTCGCGCCGGGGCCCGGGGTCGCCAGGAGCGACCAGCCGCTGATCTTCTCGGTGGGCGCCAGCTCCACCGGCCAAACGAACCCGGGACCCGAGCGTCTCGGCAGCTTCAGCAACTACGGTCCGCGGGTCTCGGTGGTAGCCGCCGGGGACAACGTCGTGCTGCCCAATAAACAAGCCGTGTTGGCCGGCGCCGAAGACGGCACGTCGTTCGCCGCGCCCGCCGTCGCCGGACTGGCCGCCGAGATGCTTTATCTGGACCGCGGTCTCCCCGGCCCGACGCTGGGCGCACTCGCGATCGCCGAGATCATCGAGGCGACCGCCGATGATCTGGGATCGCGGCGTACCGCGCCAGAGCGGCGGCCGGGCAGCCGGACCCCTCCGTTCGAGAACGACCGGCCGGCGAACGGTTACGACATCGCCTACGGGCACGGCCGCATCAACGTGTGGAAGGCCCTCCTGGCCGTCGCCAACCGCGGCCTGGCGGCGGCCCAAGCCGTCGACTTTCCCAATGCCCGGGCGGCGATACCCGGAGACGATACCTGGTACGGGTTCATCATCCAGAGCCCGATCCACGGCGCCACGGTCTGGATCAACGGCCAACAGGTGCAGGACGCCCCGCTGCCCGTCCTGCCCGTCCAGCCGAACCCCGCCGGCCCCGCCGGCACCCTCACCCGGGACCTCTCCGCTTACAAGGGCGTCGAGTCGCACCGCGTGATCCAGACCGGGATCGACATGATCCGAGACGGGGTCCGAGACGGGATCGTCGACGAAGACCCGACCCGCGGCATCGTCCCCGTGGGGGTCAGGGCCGGCGAGTTCCTGACCGCCTTCAGCATCCAACAGCGTGATCTGACTAACTGCACGGTCCGCGAGTGCACGCTGAGCCTCCGCGAGCCAGGCCAGGGGCCGGAGCAGAGGCCTTTCTTTAGCCTGCGCCTCGGCACGAGGCAGCTCGGGCTGATGCGCGGGGGTGCGGTTCCCGGGGTGGTTTACGACGATTTCGTGTTCGAGATCACCCCGGCGGATTTCGGCGATGCCCCGTCGCCCTACCCGACCAGGCTCGCCGATCGGGGGGCCCGCAGCCTCAACAGCAACCTCGAGTGGCTCGGGATCCACCCGCGGAGCGGGGAAGGCGCATCCGCCGCCTGGAAGGACGGCGTAAGCCCCGAACCCGATGCGGAAGCGGGAATCGGCCCCGACGCCGCGGTCGATCCCGATGCCGTCACCAACGTGGCCGGGCGGCCGGATCTGGACGGCCGCGATCGCGGCGTCGTGTTCTTCCCGAGGACCTACCGCTCCGGCAGCACGGACGGCCAGGTCGAGTTCACCGTCTGCGTGGCCGACCCGCAAAGCCCACGCTACCAAGGCCCGGGCCGGATCCTCTATGTCAACGGTTGGATCGATTGGAACGCGAATGACCGCTGGGAAGAGGGTGTGGGAACCGGCGAGCACATCGTGGACGGATTCGCGCTAAGGCCCCCCGGCCGGCCGCCCCAGGGCCAGCCTGCCCGGCGTTGGGAAATCATCCCTGCGGCCCCGGGTCGGAGCGTTGTCTCCAGGAACGGGGCCTGTGCCACGTTTCGCCAGATCTTCCCGGTCCCGACCATCGGTCAGGATGATCTCTGGGCCCGCTTCCGGCTCGATTATCGCGAGAACGCGGGTCGCGTCGATCCCCGGGTGGGCGACGACCGGCGCGACTGGCAATCCGACCCGAGCCTGCGCCCCCCGGAGCTCGACGGCGCAGCGCTCAGTCCCGACGCTCAGGTTGGTTTGGCGTACGGCGCGACGCGCTTCGGCGAGGTCGAGGACTACATCATCGGCATGGACTACGGCGACGCCCCCGACCCGCCCTATCCGACCAAGCACACGAGCGGCGGCGCCCACGCGTTGAGCTACCATCGCGAATGGCTGGGGACCGGCGGCGCACGGCCCCAGTCGACGCGCGAGCGGGACGCCTGCGATCCCGATGCCGAGGACCAGGATCCGACGCCCAACCTCCAGCGCGACTGCAGCGACGAAAACCGGGACGATCTCGACCGCGGCGCCGTGGTTCCCCCGGAGGTCCAGCCCGGAACCGAAAGCAGCGTCGAGATCACCGTCGGCAGCCAGATCGACATCCGCGGTTTTTCCAACCGCGCACCCGCGGGAGACGCGAGCTCCGCCGGAATCATGACCCTCAAGGAGAACTGCACCCAAGGAGCCATCGATCCGGCGGCAGCGGCGACCCCGTCGCTGCATCGCGACCTGGGGCGCTATGCCGCCTGGGACCCGGAGAAGCGGCTGTACCTGAATGCCTGGGCGGATTGGAACGGAGACGGGGACTGGGACGATGCGAACGAGAACGTGGTGAACGATCAAGCGGTCGATCCCGAAGACTTCGGCAAGGACGCCGAGTACACCTTGGGGGAGCCTTTCGATGACCAAGACGCCGACGGCGTCTTCACGCCCAGGGTGGACAACTGGCTACCCGGCCGGGACGACGTCGCGGGCGTGCCGGCCAGAACGATTACTTGCAAGGTCGACGTTCCCCGCGACGTCGTCTTGGACCAAACCTACTACTGGCGCGTTCGCCTCGGCTACGGTGAGGGAGCGACGCCGGACGACGAGGTCATCCGCAACGCGGTCCCGGTCGAGGGAGAGAATCGAAACCTGGCCGGCCCCAAGGGCGGAAGCTTTTGGGGCGAGGTCGAGGACCATCCTCAACGCGCGACGTGCGTGGAGAACGACGAGTACGACGAGAGCGGCGGTCAGTTCATCATCCAAGGGCCTCAGGGGGCGGAGCTGGTGGAGCTTCGCGGGCCGTCGCGAATGCGCTTCGACATCTGCGATGCCTCCGATCCGGACCGCGACGGACTCGACTCGATCAACGGCGAGCTGGTGCGCCTCGAGCTTTCGGGTGCAGGCGAGCGCTACGGGGAGGTTCGCATGGGCCTGCTCGGCGAGGCGGATCCGGAGTTCCGCAGCCTGGGGACCATCGAGGAAACCGCGAACGCGCGAGCGGGCGCCTTCGACGTGCCGCCGTTCGCGCCGAGCGGCTCGGGCGTCAGCGTTTTCGGTCTGCATGCGGGGTTCGAGATCGGCGGCACGCGCTATCGCGCGTCCGAGGAGATCACCATCGAGACGCCGATCGGCTTCAAGCCGCCGCAACAGGAAACCTATCGGACCGCGGGGCCGATCGCGCTAGTCGACTCGGATGGCAATCCCGTCGAGATGACCATCGAGCGCTTCCGCTACGCGCCGATCGGCGAGGCCCTGTCGGGACGGCGTTAGCGTCTCCCGCGTGCGATGTCCGCCCTGAGCTCGTCGCCGAAGCGACAGCACGCGGGCAACCGCTCCTATAGCCCGGTACCGCGGTGGCCGGCTCGTTTAACGCCGCTTGCTCTCCTGGAACGTCGTCTCGAGGTGGATTTCCCGGCCATCGCGCACGATCGCCGCGGTCACCGTCTCGCCGGGCTTCGAGGAGTTGAGCACGTACATGAAGTCCTCCACGCTCCCGATCTCGTGCTTGCCGAGGCGAATCAAGATGTCGCCGCGCCGCATGCCCGCCTGGTCCGGCCGCCGCCGGGACGCACCGCCGAGAGCAGCACTCCTTTTTGTCCATTCGCCGGCCCGGCATAGTCCGGCACGGTTCCGAGCGAGGCGTTGAAGCTGCGCAGGTCCCCGCGCGGAGCGGGCGAGGGGATCTTCCGGTAGCTCAAGGCCGCTCGCTCGCCGAGCGACAGCGCCACCGAGGCGACGATCGACGCCACCTGCGCCACGCCCGCGGCGTTCACCCCTTCCGGCGCGTCGCTCGGCTTGTGGTAGTCGGAGTGCGCTCCGGTGAAGAAGTGCAAGACCGGCACGCCCGCGGCGTAGAAGGGGGTCTGGTCGCTCGGGCCATAGCCGTCGCCGAAGGTGACGCACTCGACGCGCGCCTTCTCGCACGCGGGCTTAATGAGCGATCGCCACTCCTCGGCCGAGTCGCTGCCGAGCACCGTCAAGCGGTTTCCGCGCAGCCGCCCCACCATGTCGAGGTTGATCATCGCGGCGATCTCTTTCATCCCGGCCTCCCCCCGCGCGCGGGTGAAGTGGGTCGAGCCGAGCACGCCGGACTCCTCGGCGGAGAAGGCGACGAAGAGCACGTCGCGCTTGACCTCTTGGCGCCGGGCCGACAGCTCGCGGGCGATCTCCAAGAGCGCCGCCACGCCGGAGGCGTTGTCGTCGGCGCCGAGGTGCGGCTCGGTCTTGTCCGGGGCCAGCGAGTGGCGTCCGCCGAGGCCGAGGTGGTCGTAGTGCGCGCCGATCACGATGGCGGTCGGAAAGGAAGATGCGCCCTCCAAGAGCCCCACCACGTTGAATGCATCGGCGTTTTTCTTGGTGAGCGCGATCGTGAGCTGGCTCTCGATCCTTTTCCCCGCGGTGAGCTCGGGGATCAGTGGCGTAAGGGCCGAGCGCTTCACCACCAGCACCGGGATGCCGGCGTCGCCCGGCCCTTCCGGGCTTGGGGAGGGCAGGCGCGCCTCGGGCGGCGGCTCGAAGTCTTTCTCCGGCGGGGAAGGCGGCTCCGGCCAGTCCACCACGATGAGGGCCTTCGCCCCGCGCTCCCGCGCGATCCACGCCTTGTAGCGGATGTCGCCGAAGCGGCGCTGCCTGTCGGTGGGCGCGAAGGTGGGGGTCTGGGGCACGAAGCGGCGCACCACCACCACCTTGCCCCTGGCGTCGATGCGCGCGTAGTGGTCGACCCCGAGGTTCGGATCGGTGATGCCGTAGCCTGCCAGTACCATCGGCCCGGAGACTTCGCCCTGCGCGGAAAAGCCCATCACCGTGTACGCGTCCTTCGGAAGCTCGACGCCGCCGAGCGTCACCGACGTGGCCGCGGAGGTGGCCACGGCGGTGGTCACCGGGAACCGCTGGCGATAACCGCCGCCATCGCCGAGCGGCTTGAGCCCCAGAGCGGCGAAGCGCTTCTCGAGGTGCGCGCCCGCCTCCTCGAGGCCCTCGGTGCCGATGCCGCGGCCCTCCCGCTCCTTCGAGGCCAGCCACGCGACATCCTGGGCGATGCGGTCGGCGGCCCGATCTCCTCCAGGGAGCGGGGGCTCGACCCAGCGGGCCAGGAAGACGTTGGTGTCGGCTTGGCCCTCTGCCGTCGAGCGATTCGACGAGAACGCGAGCCACCGGCCGTCGGGTGAAAACATGGGAAAGCCGTCGAAGCCGGGCGCATAAGTGATGCGCTCGAGCCCTGTCCCGTCGACGTTCACCGCAAACAGATCGAACTCGCGCCCCTTGGGATCGCCGTAGTTGGACGAGAAAACAATGCGCTTACCCGAGGGGTGGAAGAACGGCGCAAACGAGGCCGCGCCGAGCCAGGTGATCTGCGCAGCCTCCGATCCGTCGGCGTTGGCCACGTACAGCTCGAGCTTCGAGGGTCGCACCAGCCCGCGCGCAAGCAGCGCCCGGTAGTCCTTAAGCTCGTGGCCCGGTCGGGGTCGCGACGCACGCCAGACGATCTTCGTGCACTCGGCATTGAAGAACGCTCCGCCGTCGTAGCCGGGCGCGTTCGTCAGCCGCTTCACGTTGTGGCCGTTCGCGTCCATTCGATACAGCTCGAGGTCCCCCTCGCGGGTGGAGGTGAAGACGATCGAGCCGTCCTTGCCGCAGACCGTGCCTTCGGCGTCGTAGCCCTTCTCGCGGGTGAGCGGGGTCAGCCCGCTGCCGTCGAGCTTCGCCTTGAAAAGGTCATAGGTGTCGTAGAGCGGCCAGACATAGCCCATCGAGCGCTCCGGCTTCGGCGGGCACCCCTCGCCGCCCAGGTGGGTCGAGGCGTAGATCAGCTCCTGGTCGCCGGGTAGGAAGTGCGCGCAGGTCGTGGCTCCTTTGCCGCTGGAGACGGGCCGCTCTTCGAGCGGGTCGAGGGTCATTCGCCTGATCCGATCGCAGCCCTCGCCGCCGCGGCGGGCCTGGAAGCTGAGCTGCTTGCCGTCGAACGACCAGTAGGCCTCGGCGTTCTCGCCGCCGAACGTCAGCTGGCGAAGATCGGCTAAGTGAGCCTCTTTCGGCAGCGGCGCCGGCTTCGGCGCGGGTGGTAAGGACGAGACCTCGGGCGGGGAGGCGCCGCATCCTGAGAGAAGCAACAGTCCTATCCAGAACAGGCGCAAGCATTGGAATTCCACCCGCATGAGTGAATTCTACGTCACGCAGGCCCCTGGTGTCGGTAGCGGAACTCGGGCGGGGATGGGCGTCGAAGAATCCCTCGAGATCGGCGGCGAGCACGGCCAGGTCGGCCGCTCGAGGTCGAGGTGAGTCCAGCTCGGCAGGGCGTGGCGCGCGAGTGTGCTCTTGCCGCACTGGCGCGGGCCGACGAGCAACACGGCCGGAAAATGCGGAGGAAGAAGCGGAGACGCTCGGCCTGCAATCGCTCTAGGTATGCACAACTTGTACTTTTGAATGATGGGTTCAGAAATACAAGGTGTGGACCCCCACCCTACCCTCCCCCGTCCGCAAAAAGCGCGGACAGGGGAGGGAGATTCCCCGGTTCCCTCCCCTGCGTAGCCTGCGTAGCGGGGGACGGTCAGGGTGGGGGTGACGGCGCCGCGGCGGGGAACAGGCTTGGTCAGCGACCGCAGGCCCGACCCCTACCCTATGCTCCCCCGTCCGCAAAAGGCGCGGACAGGGGAGGGAGATTTCCGGTACCCTCCCTGCGTAGCGGGGGTCAGGGTGGGGGTGACGGCGCCGCGGCGGGCAACGCACTTGGACAGCGGGCCAGCCCGCGTAGCTCGCCCAGGGCGACGGTGAGCATCGGGAGGCCCGGCGCCTCGAGGGGCGTGAGCTCGTCCA
>JBOIDT010000029.1:0-5007 GCA_050740755.1 Gammaproteobacteria bacterium | reverse complement strand
GGTCAGGGTGGGGGTGACGGCGCCGCGGCGGGCAACGCACTTGGACAGCGGGCCAGCCCGCGTAGCTCGCCCAGGGCGACGGTGAGCATCGGGAGGCCCGGCGCCTCGAGGGGCGTGAGCTCGTCCATCAATCGGTCGTAGCGCTCGATGGCCGCGCCGTGCGAGCCGGCCCAGCGCTCGACCGCGGTCTTGGGAACCAGGGTCTTGAACGATTCCGGACCCGCATCGGTCGCGAGCGCGGCGGCGGCGAGCGCCGCGCCCAAGGCCCCGAGCTCATCCTCCAGGTTGATGCGCGCGCGCTCTTGCCAGAAATCCGCCCCCCCCTGCCCGATCCGCTCGCGCAACGCCTCGATGCACAGGCGCCGCTCGATCTCGAAGTACACCCCGCCGGCCACGGCCAGATCGATCCCCGCCCGCTCCGCCAGCTCGCCGAGATCGAGCGCGCAGATGAGGCGCCTAAGCCCGGCCAGGCGCGCGGCCAGGCCCTCGCCCACGCCTTCGTGACGGAACCACTCGGCATCCATCCCGCCGTTCGAGGCCGGTGCCACCGCCGGGAGACCGGGCAGGACCGCGCCCAGCGCCTCGACGGCCGGCAGGAAGCGTGAGACCAGATCGGTGATCTCGAAGGGCTCCGGGGAGCGCTGCAAGAGCCAACGGGTGCCGCGCTCGATGAGGGTCTGGGTCTCGCGCACCACGATGACGCGCGCCGCCCGCGAGACGCGCGCCTCGGTCTGGTCCAGCTCGTCCCAGAGCCCCCGCACCTGGAAGATGTCGCGCGCCGCCATATAGGCCTTGGCGATGGCCGGCAGCGGCATCCCGGTCAGCTCGCGCATCCGCAGACCGAAGGTGCTCCCCACCCGGTTGACCATGCTGTTGGTGGCGACCGTGGCGATGATCTCGCGGCACAGGCGATGGCCCAGGATCTCCTTCTGGAAGCGCTGTCGCAGGGGCTCGGGGAAATACCGGCCCAGGACCCCGATGAGGTAGGGGTCATCGGGCAGGTCGGAGCAGAGGACCTCGGCATACAGGTCCATCTTGGCATAGGCCGCCAGCACCGACAGCTCGGGACGGGTGAGGCTACGGCCGGCCGAGTCCCGTTCCGCCAGCTCCGCATCCGCAGGCAGGAACTCCAGGGCGCGTTCCAACAGCCCCTTCTGTTCCAGCTCCGTCATGAGCCGCCGGTACCACCCGAGGTGGCGTTCCGCATCCAGCTCCGCGACGGTCAACGCACGCACCAGCCGGTAGCTGTCCTGGACCACGAGCGCGCCCACCTCGGCAGTCATCTCCGCGATCAAGACATCACGCTGTTTGCCCGTCAGATCCCCCTCCGCCACCGCCGCGTTCAGCAGGATCTTGATGTTGACCTCGTGATCGGAGCAGTTCACGCCTCCGCAGTTATCGATGAAATCGGTGTTAATGCGGCCACCGGAAAGCGCGTACTCGATACGCCCGCGCTGGGTCAGGCCGAGGTTGCCGCCCTCCCCCACCACCTTGCAGCGCAGATCCCGGCCATCGATCCGGATGCCGTCGTTGGTGCGATCGCCGGCCTCGGCGTGCGACTCGCCGGCCGACTTGACGAAGGTCCCGATGCCACCGTTCCAGAGGAGATCCACCGGCGCCTTGAGCAGCGCGCGGATGAGATCCGACGGCAGCAGGTTCTTGTTTTCGATCCCGAGCACCAATCGGGCTTCGGCCGAGATCGGGATGGACTTGGCGCTGCGCGGCCACACCCCGCCGCCCGCCGAGATCGCCGCCGGATCGTAGTCGGCCCAGGTGCAGGCGGGCCGCTCGAACAGGCGCCGGCGCTCGCCGAAGCTGGCCTCGGGGTCGGGGTTCGGATCCAGGAAGATGTGCTGGTGATTAAAGGCCCCGACGAGTTGGAGGTGCCGCGACAACCGCATCCCGTTCCCGAACACGTCACCGCCCATGTCGCCGATCCCGACCACCGTGAAGGGCTCTTGCTCGATATCCACTCCGAGGTCCGCGAAGTGGTGTTTTACCGCCTCGAAGGCGCCTCGGGCGGTGATGCCCATCTTCTTGTGGTCGTAGCCGGCCGAGCCCCCGGAGGCGAAGGCGTCCCCGAGCCAGAACCCGTCTTCGAGCGCCAGCGCGTTGGCGATGTCGGAAAAGGTCGCGGTGCCCTTGTCGGCGGCGACCACGAGATAAGGGTCGTCGCCGTCGTAACGCACGGTCTGGGGGGGCGGCACGATCCGCTGGCCCACGCGGTTATCGGTTACGTCCAAGAGCCCGCGGATGCAGGTCCGGTAGCAGTGCACGGCCATCTGCTGCAGGACTTCGCGCCCCCCCGAGGCGGGCGGCCGCTTGACGATGAAGCCGCCCTTGGCCCCGACCGGCACGATCACCACGTTCTTGACCCGCTGGGCCTTCATGAGCCCGAGCACCTCGGTACGGAAGTCCTCGCGACGGTCCGACCACCGGATCCCCCCGCGCGCCACCGGGCCGCCGCGCAGGTGCACGGCCTCGACATCGGCGGAGCACACGAAGACCTCGAACATCGGGATGGGTCGCGGCAGCTTCGGGATGAGTCCGGGATCGAGCTTGAGGGCGAGGTGAAACTTGCGCTCGCCGTGCGGCCCGCGCTGAAACCAGTTGGTCCGCAGGGTCGCCTGGATGACGGTCAGGAGCCCGCGCAGGATGCGGTCCTCATCGAGGCTCGTGATCGCCTCCAGGGCCTCTTCGATCTCTGCGGCCAGGCCGGACACGCGCGCCGCGCGTGCCTTGCGGCGCGGATCGAAACGGGCATCGAAAAGGCCGATCAAGGCGCGCGCCGTATCGGGGTGCCCGGCGAGACAGTCTTCGACATAGGACTGGCTGTAGGTCAGGCCGATCTGCCGGAGGTAGCGGGCATAGGCCCGCAGGACCAGGATCTCGTAGGCGTCGAGCCGGGCGCGCAACACCAGCCGGTTGAAGCCGTCGTTGTCGATGACCCCGGCCCACACCAGGGCGAAGGCCTCCTGGAACTTGGCGCGCACCTGGTCCGTATCGAGAACCCCCGCCTCGCCGTGCCGGAGGCGGAAGGCGTGGATCCAGACCGATCCCACCGCCGTCCCGATCTCATAGGGCCGGTCATCGAGGACCGTGACGCCCATGTTCTCGAGCATGGGCAGGACGTGCGACAAGGTCACCGACACGGCCGGGTGATAGAGCTTGAAGACCAGGAGATCGTCGGCGAGGCCCCCGACGTTGGCCAGGTGCAGCTCGATGGTACCGCTCTCTAGCGCCGCCTCGATCCGACCGATGTCGTGCACCGCATGGCGCGCCGTGTAGTCCTCGCGATAGGCCGCGGGAAAGGCCGCTCGATAACGCCGCGAGAGGTCGTTGCCCGCCTCCTCCCCGTGGGCCTCGATGAGGGCCTCGTGCAGCCGATCGGCCCAGGAGCGCGTGGCCTCCGCGAGGCGCGCTTCGATATCGCCGATCTCGAAGGCCGCGACGTCCTCGGGACGGGTACGGGCCATGAAATGGATGCGCGCCAGCGGCGAGTCCGCGAGCGAGACGTTGAAGTCCACTTCGAAGGCGTTGACGGCCTCGCGCAGGATCGCCTGCATGCGCTCGCGGAGATCGGTGTTGTAGCCGTCACGCGGCATGAACACCAGGCACGATAGAAACCGGCCGTAGGGGTCGCGGCGCACGAACAGCCGTACCCGCTGTCGCTGTTGCAGGTGCAGGATCCCCACGGCGGTCTCAAAGAGCTCGTCCAGGTCGATCTGGAACAGCTCGTCGCGCGGGTAGGACTCGAGGATGTACTGCAAGGCCCGCGCGGAGTGACCCTCGGGGGCGAATGCGGCACGACCCATGACGGCGTCGATCTTGTGGCGCAAGAGCGGGATGGCCTTGGGATCGCCCTGGTAGACCTCGGACACGTGCAGGCCCAGGAACCCCAGCTCGCCCATGACCTCTCCATCGTCCCCGAAGCGCCGCACCCCGATGTAGTCGAGGTAGCTGGGGCGATGGACCGTCGAGCGCGTGCCCGCCTTCGTGATCACCACCGGGCTCGTGTCGCGCGCAGTCCCCAGCCACTCGGCCGGCCCGTGCCCCGGTCGGTCTTGAGACCCCGCGGACGGGTCGCGCCAGATCCCGAGCCCGGTACCCGCGACCGGACGGAGCTCGGCGTCGGGCGCGTCGCGCGCATGGTCGCGGCAGCCGAGCAAGGTGAAGTTGCCCTCTGCGAGCCAGCCGAGAAAGGCGCGCAGTTCTTCGACCGGATGATCCGGTAAAACCCGGGAGGGTGGCGGGTTGAACGTCTCGATGGCCCGGGCCAGCGCCGCGCGCATCTTGGGCCAGTCCTCGACGGCCGTGCGTACGTCGCCGAGGACGCGCCGGAGGTCATCCCGAAACGCCGCGATCTCGCCCGGGTCCGTTTCCCGGTCCATCTCCACATGAATGACGGATTCCGCGCGCGCGCCTTGGGTCGTGAGGCCGGCGATCTCGATGAGGAGCCCCTTCGGGTCGCGCACGACGCGCAAGATCGGGTGGACCATGAGGTGGATGGTCGCGCCATGGCGGTTCAGCTCCATGACCAGAGAGTCCACCAGGAAGGGCATATCGTCGGTGACCATCTCGACGATCGTGTGGGTGGACTGCCAGCCGTGCTCCTCGAAGCCCGGGTTGTAGACCCGCAGCTTGAGCTCGGCGGGCCGCCGCTCCCGCAACAAGCCGAAGTGCGCGAGTGCGGCGCCGTAGAGGTCCGTGACCTCGCGCTCACAAAGGTCCTCGGCCGAGACGCCCGCGTAGTACCGGCGGATGAAGGCCTCGACCCCCTCAGCCTGGCGCGCGGGGAGGCGCTCGCGAGCGAGCGCCGCGACGTCCCCGATGACACCGAGTTGTTCCGGTAAACGGGCGATGACCGTCATGTGTGGATTCTTACGGCCGAGCCTGTACGCGACGACTTCAACAAGTTTAAGGCTCTTCAGGACAATTTGTGGGTGGTAGCGAGGCTGTGAGGGCATGAGTGCCTGTGGACTTGTGGATAACATCCCTGTTACCCAC
>JBOIDT010000028.1:0-28280 GCA_050740755.1 Gammaproteobacteria bacterium | reverse complement strand
CGGTCAACCATATCATCGCATATCGCCCACCTCCCGGCGCCCCGCTTGGCCCTTCCTCGCCACCACCCAACCTTCCCTAGGCCAGGCAGTCGGCATGATGTGTAAAGTAGAATGACCAGTCCCCAACTATCCACCGAGAAATCCCTGAATTATTGTGAGCGGCAGGGCCGCTGCAACGTCGGCTGTCTGCCCGGGGCGCGGCACACGCTGAACAAGCAGCTCATGGGTGCGGCCCTCGGGCGGCCCGACGGCTCGCCTCCGCTCTTCAAGAACCTCACGGTCCAAGCGCTCGCGGAGGTGGATGTGATCGAGGCGCTCGCGGCCGGCGGATATGCCGTCCACTTCGAGCAGCAGGAGCCGGACAACTACAAGGCGCAACAGGAAGGGAAACCGCGCGAGGTGGCGCGCAAGACGGTGACGGCCGAGATCGTGATCGTCGCGGCCGGCTGCCTCGGCAGCAACGAGATCCTGCTGCGCTCCAAGGACCGGGGCAGCTTGCCGAACCTGAGCGACAAGCTGGGCTTCGGCTTTTCCACCAACGGCGACTACATCGCCTACCTCGAAAAGACCAAGGAGCGGGTGAGCCTGACGCGGGGGCCCGTGACCACGAGCTTCGGCCACTTCAACACCGACGAGCTCGGCACCGGCCCACAGGGCCCGGGCTCCCTCGTCCCGCCCGACCCCGCGCACTTCCACACCATCGAGGACCAGGGGATCCCCCCGGCGCTCGCGACGGTGGCCGGACAGGGCGTACCCTTGATCAACGCGCTGTCCCGCGGCACGGAAGGCACGGGCTTCATCGTGCGCGCGATCGTGCGCTTCGTCATCATGCGGCTCAAACAGGCCTGGAAGGAGCTCTTCACCAACAGCATCAAGCGGGAGACTTCTTCAAGTCGGAAGAGGAGTATGCCGCGGAGCTCATGTGCGTCGTCGGGATCGGCCGGGAGGCGGCGCTCGGGCAACTGAGGCTCGGCAAGGGGCCGTTCGATACCCCGTTACGCGCCAAGCGTACCGATGGGAAGCGGTTCCGGGACGATCCGATCTTCGACGCGATGCGTCAGACGCTCGCCCGCCTGGCCGACAAGCTGCGCGCCCCTGGCACCACCGACGCCTTCGATAACCCCTTCCTCACCCCCGTCGCCAAGGCGTTCTCGGCTGATTCGGTCGCGGTCCCTCACCCGCTGGGCGGCTGCCGCATGGCGGGGAACGCAGGGGAGGGTGTTGTCGACGAATACGGGCGCGTCTTCGACAAGACCAAGGGCGGCGAGCGGCCGTACTACGAAGGCCTGTATGTGGCCGATGCCGCCATCATCCCGACCTCCTTGGGCGTCAACCCCTCCCTCACGATCTCGACGCTGGCACTGCGGATCGCGGACCGGATCGCCCATGGGCTCGGCCGATCGTGACCGCGCTGGATCGAGCCGGACGAACTCAGGACCGCCCCTGCACCGTGGCGTAGAATGGCGGTCCCGTGGCGGCTGCCGCCGGCGCGGGATCGTTCACGCGCCGGTGAGTGCCTGGTCCCCGGCGGGTCGAAGCGCTCAAGACCGGCGCGGCGATGCCGGGAGAGGACGATGACACCAGCCTATATCATCGATTTGCAGTCGATCGGGATGCGGGATGTCCACCGGGTCGGCGGCAAGAACGCCTCGCTCGGCGAGATGATCACGCATCTCGCCGAGGCCGGTGTTCGAGTGCCGGGCGGATTCGCGATCACCGCCGAGGCCTATCGTGACTTTCTCGGCCAAGAGGGCTTGGAAGGGCGCATCCGCAAGCGGCTCGCCGGGCTCGATGTGGACGATGTGCGGGCGCTGTCCGCGGCCGGTGCCGAGATCCGCCGACGGTTGCTCGGTGCCCCTTTCCCGCCGGGCCTCACCGAGGCCATCGCGACGGCCTATCGGGGGCTCGATGGGATGCGGGGCGCACCGGCCGTCGCGGTGCGCTCCTCGGCGACGGCAGAGGACCTGCCCGAGGCGTCCTTCGCCGGCCAGCAGGAGACCTTCCTGAACGTCCGCGGGGTCGAGGCGTTGCTCGAGGCCGTCCGACGGGTCTTCGCTTCGCTTTATAACGACCGGGCCATCGCCTATCGGGCCCACCACGGCTTCGCGCATGAGACCGTGGCGCTGTCGGCCGGGGTCCAGCGCATGGTGCGGAGCGACGTGGGCACGAGCGGCGTCCTGTTCACGCTCGACACGGAATCGGGGTTTGCGGAGGTGGTCCTCATCAACTCGGCCTACGGGCTCGGGGAGCTGGTGGTCCAGGGGGCGGTCAACCCCGACGAGCTGTGTGTCTATAAACCCAACCTGCGGGCCGGCCGGCCGGCCGTGATCCGGCGCCACCTCGGCGACAAGATGAGGAAGATGGTCCTGGGCGAGTCGCGTGACGCGCCGACGCGGGTCGTCGCAGTGTCCCCCGAGGATCGCATGCGCTATTCCCTCCCGGACCGCGAGGCCGAGGCGCTCGCACGCTACGCGCTCTCTATCGAACGACACTATGGGCAGCCCATGGACATCGAATGGGCCAAGGACGGGACCGACGGCCTGCTGTATATCCTCCAGGCCCGACCCGAGACCGTGAAGAGCCGGACCGCGACCCAGCACCTGGAGCGCTATGTCCTCAACACCCGCTCGCGGGTGCTGGCGACCGGTCGCAGCGTCGGGCAGCGGATCGGCGCCGGGAGGGCCTGCCTGATCGATCGGGTCGAGGGCATGGAAAGGCTCAGGCCCGGCGATGTGCTCGTGACGGACATGACCGATCCGGACTGGGAACCGGTCATGAAGCGCGCCGCCGCCATCGTGACCAATCGTGGTGGGCGCACCTGCCATGCCGCCATCGTGGCCCGCGAGCTGGGGGTTCCGGCGGTGGTCGGCACCTCCGACGGCACGCGACGGATCGCCGACGGCGCCGAGGTGACCGTGTCCTGTGCCGAGGGCGAGACCGGTTATATCTACGAGGGCCGGCTCGACTTCGAGCGTCGCACGGTGGCGCTCGAAGCCATGCCCGAGCTTCCGGTCAAGATCATGATGAACGTGGGCAACCCCGAGCGCGCCTTCGCGTTCGCCGCGCTCCCGAACCACGGGGTGGGGCTCGCGCGCATCGAGTTCGTCATCAACCGGATGATCGGCGTGCATCCCAAGGCCCTCCTCGATCATGCGAGCCTGCCGCCCGCCTTGCAGGCGGAGATCCGACAACGCGCGGCCGGATATGCCGATCCGGCGAGCTTCTTCGTCGAGCGCCTGGTCGAGGGGGTGGCCACCCTGGCGGCCGCCTTCGCCGGTAAGCCGGTTATCGTGCGGCTGTCGGACTTCAAATCGAACGAGTATTCCAATCTCCTCGGCGGGGAGCGCTTCGAGCCCAGGGAGGAGAACCCGATGCTGGGCTTCCGCGGGGCGGCGCGCTACATCGCGCCCGCCTTCCGCGACTGTTTCGATCTCGAGTGCCGGGCGCTCCGCCAGGTGCGCGAGGACCTCGGTTTCCGCAATGTCGAGGTCATGGTCCCGTTCGTGCGCACGCTCGACGAGGCGCGCGAGGTGACTATGCTGCTCCGGGACAACGGCCTGGTGCGCGGGCGCGAGGGGCTGCGCCTCATCATGATGTGCGAGTTACCTTCGAACTGCCTGCTGGCCGAGGCCTTCCTGGAGTACTTCGACGGCTTCTCGATCGGCTCGAATGACCTCACCCAGCTCACGCTCGGCATCGATCGCGATTCGGCGCTCGTGGCCGGCCGCTTCGACGAGCGCGACGGCGCGGTCAAGGCCCTCCTGCACCTCGCCATCGCCGCCTGCCGCAGGTCCGGGAAGTACATCGGGATCTGCGGCCAGGGACCGTCGGACCATCCAGACTTCGCCCGCTGGCTGCTCGATGAGGGCATCGACAGCATCTCGCTCAACCCCGACACCGTGGTCGAGACGTGGCTGTACCTCGCGGGTGAGGCGCGACCGGCGGTACCGACCCCCTGACCGGTGTTTCCACATGACCACACGTAAGCAAACCAAGTATGTGCATGAAGGGCGCTACCTGGCCGAGGTAGATGTCGACTTACTTGATACTGGCGATGGCTGGTCTCCATACCTGTCTTTGAAGATGCCTACAAGCTTGATGATGTACGGGCCGCAATTCGGCGAGGAGACGTAAGGGCTGCCGCGCGCCAATCGCGTGCATTCGCATTGACTCCGGTGGCCGCCTGAGGGTTTGCCGCCGTTGCGCAGCGTTAGGGCCGGCGCCGAGCCTGGGCGTTGTAGGAACCGCTCATGGCTCCCATTCGAGGAAGTTTTCGAGGATCTGCAGGCCGGCCCGCTGGCTCTTCTCCGGGTGAAACTGCACGGCGAAGATCCGCTCTCGCGCGAGCACGGCGGCGAACGACGAGCCGTAGTCGGTCGTGGCCGCGACCCAACCTTGGTCCTCCGGCGCCACGTAATAGCTGTGCACGAAATAGAAGCGCTCGCCGGGGGCGATGCCGGCCCACAGGGGATGGGGTCGGGTGGGTGAGACGGCGTTCCAACCCATATGGGGTACCTTGAGCCGTTCCCCGGTCTTGGGGTCCGTGAGCCCCTGTGCGAATCGCAGCACCCGGCCCGAGCAGAGACCGAGACCCGCCGTACCGTTGCCCTCCGCGCTCCAGTCCATGAGCGCCTGCAGGCCCAGGCAGATCCCCAGGAAGGGCTTGGTGTACAGGACCTCGCGCAGGGCTTGGATGATCCCCATCGCGCCGAGGTGCGACATGCACTCACCGATGGCCCCTTGGCCGGGGAACACCACGCGCTCGGCGCGTTCGAGATCGGCGGCCGTGCCGCTCACCACGACGCGGTGCCGGCCCCGAGAGGCGTGCTCCAGCGCCTTCGCCACCGAGCGCAGGTTGCTCATTCCGTAGTCGAGGACGACGACGGTCTCCTTGGGACGCGCCATGGCGGCAATCAGAGGCTGCCCTTGGTCGAGGGGACGGTGCTGCCCAGGCGCGGATCGGTCTCGATGGCCATCCGGAGCGCGCGGCCGAAGGCCTTGAACACGGTCTCCATGATGTGGTGGGTGTTGCGCCCGCGCAGGGTGTCGATGTGCAGGGTCACCAGCGCGTGGTTGACGAAGCCCCGGAAGAACTCGATGGTGAGATCCACATCGAAATCCCCGACCCGCGCGCGCGGAAACTCGACATGGAACTCGAGACCCGGCCGTCCGGAGCAGTCGAGCACGACCCTCGAGAGGGCCTCGTCGAGCGGCACGTAGGCATGCCCGTAGCGCCGGATCCCGCGCTTGTCTCCCAGGGCCCGGGCCAGGGCCTGGCCGAAGGTGATGCCGACGTCCTCGACCGTGTGGTGGGCATCGATGTGCAGGTCCCCCTCTGCGCGCACCGTGAGATCGATCATGCCGTGGCGCGCGACCTGGTCGAGCATGTGATCGAGGAACGGAATGCCGGTCGCGAGGCTGGCTCGACCGCTACCGCCGAGTTCGACCTCGACCACGATCCGGGTCTCGTTCGTCTGCCGCTCTATCTTGGCCTGCCGTTCACTCATGGGCGTTTTCCCTTGCCATGCTATAACATAACCTCCTATAGCATAGCCTCAACCTAGGGTGGGCGGAACGGCGGGGGTCGGAGATGGGCATCGACGTTGAGGCGGTCAGGGCCTATCTCCATGACTTGCAAGAGCGGATCTGCGCGGCCATCGAGGAACAGGAGAGGACCACACGCTTTTGCGAGGACCGCTGGGAGCGGGTCGAAGGCGGCGGCGGGCGTACGCGCGTCCTCTCTGGGGGTCGGGTCTTCGAGCAGGCTGGGATCAACTTCTCCGAGGTCTTCGGCCGCGCCCTGCCGACGTCGGCCACCGCCCACAGACCGGAGTTGGCCGGCCGGGGCTTCCGGGCACTGGGCGTGTCGCTGGTCCTCCACCCGCGCAATCCGTATGTCCCCACCTCCCACGCCAACGTCCGGTTCTTCCTGGCCGAGGCGAACCATGTGAATCATAATCGGGCGGAGCCCGTCTTCTGGTTCGGCGGCGGATTCGACCTCACCCCTTATTACGGCTTCGAGGAGGACGCACGCCACTGGCACCGCACGGCCGCCCGCGCCTGCACGCCCTTCGGCACCGAGGTCTATCCCCGTTTCAAGCGCTGGTGCGACGAGTATTTCCACATCAAGCACCGCGGCGAGGCGCGCGGGATCGGCGGGCTGTTCTTCGACGATCTAAATGAATGGGGCTTCGAACGCTCGTTTGCATTCATGCAGAGCGTGGGGGATCACTTTCTGCCTGCCTATATCCCGATCGTGGAGCGCCGCAAAGACAAGCCCTATGGGGAGCGCGAGCGCGACTTCCAGCTCTACCGGCGCGGGCGTTACGTCGAGTTCAACCTGGTGTACGACCGTGGCACATTGTTCGGTCTAGAGGCCGGCGGGCGCGCCGAGTCCATCCTCATGTCGCTCCCCCCGCTCGTGAAATGGCGTTACGACTGGCGCCCGGAGCCCGGCAGCCCCGAGGCCGAGCTTTATGAAAGGTTCCTCGAACCGCGCGACTGGCGGTGAGCGCGGGCGCCGAACCGGGCCGGAGCCGTGACCCGGGTTACGCCCGGCGCATCCCCCTCCGCTGGGTCGCGACGCTTATTTTGCGATCCCTCAGTTCAGTACGACGCCGCTTGGGCAGCGCGGCCACTTCGGGATCAGGCGTACTGCCGGCCGCGACCTTTATTGCATCGATTTCGAACAACGGTTGTATCTCCTGGTTCATGGTTCACCTTTCTACAGTAAACTCACAAAAGGCGTCTCACGTATGTTGGCACAAAGGGGCGTTGGCTCAATCCCGGTAACCCCTCCACGCCACCGACGCTCCCCTGAACCAATCCCCTTGCTCAAGACCCGAGCCTGAAATCGGGCTTCTTGAACAACAGATAGAACCGACCTTTCAGGTCATCTCGATCCTTTTAGATGGTTAGCTGCCCACGCGTATTGGCGTTTCCCAGAACGGCCCTAAGATGTTGCTCAAGGCTTCGCTCGACGGCCTTCTTCCCGCCGATGGTGTCGTCATAGAAAATCGCACGGTAGCCGCGAATGTCGAATGGCATCTCACCGCTACTCTCGCGCTTGGCCAACAACACGGCGGGCTTCTCGAGCGCATGAGCGTATCCAAGCTCATAGAAGACGTTTGGATTTCGCGAGCTTATTTCAGCGACGACGGCGTTGGCCTGTGAAATCTGCCGCTGGATGTCGTCAACAATGATGCCCGGACCCTCCAGCTCGTCAACGCGTACGATCTCAAATTCCAAACGCTCGGCTACGGGCCGAATGACCTCTCTGTATAGCGTGTCGAACGGTTCGGCGAAGGGCATGATGACGAAGATCCGTGGGCGAACGGTCGTGACTTCGGTACGAGTGAAAACGACCTTCGCGTCGTCCCACGCGAAAAGGCCGGCACCTGTTCCCTCCAGGGGCTTTGGAAGGACAAGATCGAAGACGCGAACATCGTCGACGGTCATCGAAACCCGCTGACCCGCAACTGTCAGCTCCATGATGTGGTCCTGATCGAGGTTCACATTGGACAGCAGTCCTGCCAGGGCGATCGCTTCCCAGCCAACTCCGGGGCGATAAACGGAGATTGCGTAGGCGCGATCGTGGGCTCCAATCTGCGCCGATACCCACTCGGCGTTCATCGACTGGTAACCGATGGCAATGCCCGCGGACGTACATTCGTTCCGTGCGAGGCGCACGCTTGTTCGAATGGAGCCGTCGCGGAAAGGAATGGATCCAAGTGCGAGTCCGAAAGGAATGGTGCTCTCGGGCTTGCTGGGCCCGAGGTAGTAACCCTCGCCGGGCGCGAAGTGCCAGCGCCCCTCGAGCGCGGCCCATTTTTCGATCGGACGTGGAGTAGGCTGCTCTGGCTGAGTCTCGGGACTTGGGTTTGTCTGGGCGATCATAGCGTCCTCCCGGTGCGGCTAACGAACAGGATCTTATCTGCCGTCCGCGAGCATGGCAGACAAGATCTGTGAACAGAACCGGTGGATCGAGGGCCATGAGCCTTGAGGATCGTAAGGCGCCGGCCGGGGACACGAAGCCGTTCCGGTGAGATCGACTCGTCGATCATGGCTCGGGTTCCCCTCGTCGATCCAGAAGTAGGGCTGATTGGGAAGTATGGTACTGGGCAAGTGAAGGGTCAATGGGGAGCGTGGGCGCAAGGCGGCTTTTGGCGCCTTTCTGTCGACGTCGCCGGAGGGAGGAGGCGGACGGATTCAGGCGGCCCATCGCAAAAGTGGGGCCTGTGGCCAGAGGCGAGAGGAGTCTGACGGGGCGCAGTCGCGACGCTTTGCAACCGCTCAGTTCGGTATGAAGCCGGCCAGATCCAGCGCCTTGCGGACCGCGGGGTGCGACATGAACAGGCGCTGGATCAGTCCGCTGCGATAGTTCTCGATCATGAGCAGCGTGATGCCGGCATCGATGCCGACCACCTCCTGACTCCACCACTGTCGATCCACGTTGAACGCGCTGCCGAAACCGTAGCGGCCCCAGAGCCGGTGGCCATAGCGGTTGTAGATGGTCCGCAATGCCGCGATGGAAAGCTCGGGCGTGAAGATGATGGAACCCGCCGCCGCGGATGGATTCACCGTACCGTCGTGCCTCGCCCAGGCGGATGGAGGCGCGCCATAGGCATCGTAGCCGCCCGCGGGCGTATCCGAGGCCGTCAGTCCCCATACGTCGTCGTCGTAGGTCTTGAATCGATCCTTCTGATCCAGCGTGAACTGGCGATTGGCCAGGGTACAGCGGATCGAATTCTCGAAATAATCATAGCCCAGTCTGTCTTTCCGGCCCTTGAAATCCACGAAGGCGTGGGTGTACTGGTGCATGAACAGCGGGCCGCCTTCGATGCACCGGTGGCCGCCGTATTCTCCTTCGGTTCGCTTCCAGGCCTGCCAGCTACCGGATGGGATGGAGTGGGTGGGCGATCCGAGCGCCAAGAGGTATAACACCATCAATTCGCTGTAAAAGTCCCAGCGGTTTGGAAGAAACCCATGCTCCGGCGTCCAGCCCATCGACATCGTGAGCGATTGGGGAACGGCACCGCCATCCGTCCGCACCCAGTCCCAGTCCACGCGCTCATATAGGGTGTTGGCAAGCCGTTCCACTTCGGTGCCCGCGAAACAGCGGCCGGCCGTGATGGCGCCGGCGATGAACAGCGCGGTATCGATGGAGGACAGCTCCGAGCCCCACGATCGCTCTCCGCTACGAAGATCGAGAAAATGGTAGAAAAAGCCATGGGGGCTCGCGGGGCGGTCGAGGAAGAAGCGCAAGGTATCGAGCGCACGGCGGCTGGCTTCCGGCGCGCTCACCCAGCCGCGCTTCGCTCCGATACACAAGGCGGCGAGACCGAAGCCCGTGGCTCCGGTGCTGCCGACCGTATAGCGATCCTGCGTAACGTTTCCTGCGCGGTCTTTAATGACACCGGTCTCAGGATCGGCCTGCTGCAGGAAGAACTGGAAAGCGGCCAGGGAGACGCGTTCCAGAAACTCGTCATCCGACAGACGCAGGAAATGCATGGGATCCACTACAGGCTCCAGGCTCAGGACGAACTTGTCGAGATCGGCGACGCCGTTCAGTTGACCCGCGGTCGAGAAGCGCAGCCTGTGCGTGCCGGCCCCGACCGCCCCGAGGTCCATCGGATCGCTCCAGGCGAAGGAGTTCCAGGACCCCTGATCCTCGGGCGTGAACTCGGTGCGCGGGACCTTCTCATCGTCGAGGGTCACCTGGATGGACGCGCCGGGCTCGCCGCGCTTGGAATAGCGCAGGCTGATCCATAGATGTTCCGCCTCCGGCACCTCCAGCTTGCCGTACTGGAGATCACCCGCCTGCGGCGTGCAGGGGACATCACCCGCCTGCGGCGTGCAGGGCGGCTCCACGCGGCAGCCGAACTGCAGTAAGGCCTTGGTGCCGGAGGCGTCAGAGCGGTCGCCGGGCTTCCCCACGCTCGCGGCATCGAACGCTTCGGCCTCGCGCTCGTACCTCCAGCCGCTGGCGGTCTGGGCACGCGGCGTGGCAACCGGTGGCTCGGCCGCCGTGCCGGAGGGAGGCCCGGCGACGGCCTCGAGCGCTACGCAAATCAGGATTGCAAGGAAATAGCGGATGGTCATCGTCTGTGCTTGGCCTTCAATCGCTCCGTTGTGTCCGGACCGGGATTCCATTATGCTTCGTAGATTGCGCGAACATTGACATTTAGTCAACTCGAGTTCGTCGGGAGCGATCGTGCGGCATCTCTGGTATTGCGTGACGCTATTGGTTCTCGGTATATTTTCGGCGGACGCTGTCATCGGACAGGTGCCGGCCGCCGATGCCGAAGGATCACCGAAGCCCTTCGCCTTCGCGGCGATCGAGCGGCGCGCCAAGGAGCTCGGCGGCCGCCCTTATGTCCCCGTGACCCAGGCGCTGCCGGAGTTCCTGGAGGCGTTGGACTACGGCCACTACCGCGACATCCGTTTCCGCGGCGACAAGTCGATCTGGTTCGGGGAGGGACTGCCGTTTCAATTGCAGTTCTTCCACCGTGGCGGATTGTACAAGGATCGCATCGCCATCAACCTCATCGACCACGGCGTATCGAGGGCCGTCCCCTACTCGCCGGGGCTTTTCGACTTCGGGGAGAACGAGTTCCCGCGGGTGCCGTCACGGGATCTCGGGTTCGCGGGGTTCCGGATCCACGGTCCACAACGCAAGTACGGTCCTTACGATGAATTCGCAGTGTTTCAAGGGGCCAGTTACTTCCGAGGCGCCAGTCGCTTGGGACCGGTGTATGCGATCTCGGGCCCGGTCTACGGGATCTCGGCCAGGGGTCTGGCGCTGGATACCGGGTTCCCGGAACCCGAGGAGTTTCCGGTATTCAAGGAATTCTGGATCGAGAAACCGGAGCCTGAGCGCGAGGGTGAAAGCGCGGGGCTCACCGTCTACGCCCTGCTCGATAGCCCGAGCGTGGCCGGCGCCTACCGCTTCGTCATTCACCCCGGTTCGGATCTGAGCATGGAGGTCAAGACCCGGCTGTTTCTTCGCAGAGGTGTACGACGTTTCGGGATCGCCCCCTTGACCAGCATGTTCTTCCACGGCGAGCACAGTGACAGGCACTTCGATGACTTCCGGCCCGAGGTGCACGATTCCGATGGCCTGCTCATCGCCGCGCGCGACGGTGAGTGGGTATGGCGGCCCTTGAACAATCCGCGCCGTCTGGCGACCAGCGTCTTTGCAGGAACCAACGTCCGGGGGTTCGGCCTGATGCAACGCGATCGAGACTTCGAGCACTATCAGGACCTGGCCTCGATGTATCACGCCCGTCCGAGCGTCTGGGTCGAGCCCGTGGGCAAATGGGGACCGGGATCGGTTTATCTCATCGAGATCCCGAGCGATGCCGAGTTCTACGACAATATGGTGGCCTTTTTCGTACCGGATAAGACTACTGCCCCCGGCCAGGCGTGGTCTTTCGACTATCGCCTCAAGTTCCTCGTCAGCAGCCCTCCCGCCCCGCCCGGTGGCAAAGCGATTTCCACGCGCGCGGGGGCCTCGGGCGCGGGCCTGCTCGACAGCAGCAAACGGAAGTTCGTCATCGATTTCGCCGGCGAAGCCCTTGGTGACCTGAGCCCCGAGGCGCGGGTCGAGCCGGTCTTGACCGCTTCCTCCGGCAGGATCATCAAACCCGAGATATACAAGAACCTGATCACCGGGTCCTGGCGACTGGTGTTCGAGTTTGCGCCCGATCCGCGGCACGACCCGGTGGATTTTCGAGCTTATCTCAGGCTGGGGAAACAGACACTCACGGAAACCTGGATCCATCAGTGGAGCAGGCCCTAGTCAAACCTATCCAAACCTATTCGAAATGTGGGACACCTCGACGAGTTCGAGCTCCCTCCGGCAGGGGCACGATATGTTCTCCCTCTCGTTCCGGGAGGGCACCGGGACACTCCCTCCCCTGTCCGCTTGCGGACGGGGGGCGGGGGTGGGGGTCAGGCCTTCGCGGGCTGATCACGCCCTGTCCCGGACGCGGCGCCTTTACCCCCACCCTAGCCCCCCCCGCAGGGGAGGGGATCGGAAACTCACTCCCGCGCTCCGCAGGGGAGGGGATCGGAAACTACTTCCCCGCTACCGGGAGCGGCTGGGCCGGCTTGGTGGAGGGCGGCTACCCCGGTAACGCCGTCCTCGGGCCCGCCTCCCGCTCGAAGACCAGGCGGCCGTCGCGCACCTCGACCCGGATCGTGTCGCCCGGCCCGAAGCGGCCCGCCAGTAGCGCGTGGGCGAGCGGGGTCTCGACCTGGGTCTGGATCGCGCGTTTTAAGGGACGGGCGCCGTACACCGGGTCGAAGCCGGCCTCGCCGAGTCTCGCGAGCGCGGGCGGTGTCATCACCAACCCGATGTCCTGCGCCCGCAGGCGGGCCGCGAGGTGCCTCACCTGGATCTCGGCGATGGCCCGGATCTGATCCTTTTGCAGCGAGTGGAAGACCACCGCCTCATCGATGCGGTTCACGAACTCCGGCCGGAAGAACTGGGCGACGCTGTCCATCACGGCGCCGCGCATGGCCTCGTAGTTCTCTTCGCCGGCCATCTCCTGGATGAACTGCGAGCCGAGGTTCGAGGTCATGACCACGACGGTATTGCGGAAATCCACCGTGCGGCCGTGCCCGTCCGTGAGCCGGCCATCATCCAGGAGCTGCAATAACACGTTGAAGACCTCGGGGTGGGCCTTCTCGACCTCGTCCAGCAACACGACCGAGTAGGGCTTGCGGCGCACCGCCTCGGTCAGGTACCCGCCCTCCTCGTAACCCACGTAACCGGGCGGGGCGCCGATGAGGCGCGCCACCGTGTGCCTCTCCATGTACTCGGACATGTCGATCCGGACCATGGCCTCCTCGGTGTCGAACAGGAACTCCGCGAGCGCCTTGCAGAGCTCGGTCTTGCCGACCCCGGTCGGGCCCAGAAACAGGAACGAGCCATAGGGGCGGTTCGGATCGGAGATCCCGGCGCGGGCGCGGCGGATGGCATCGGCCACCAACTGGAGCGCCTGTTCCTGGCCGACCACGCGCCGGTGGAGGGCCTCCTCCATCCGCAGGAGCTTGTCGCGCTCGCCCTCGAGCATCTTCGAGACCGGGATACCGGTCCATTTCGAGACCACCTCGGCGATCTCCTCCTCGGTGACCTTGTTCCGGAGGAGCCTCATCCCCTTCAGGTCGATCTGGGAGGCCTTTTCCAGCTCTTTCGTCAGCTCCGGGATGCGCCCGTATTGCAGCTCGGACATGCGCGCGAGATCGCCCGCGCGCCGGGCGTTGTCGAGCTCCAGCCGGGCCGCTTCCAGGCGTTCGGTGATGGTGTGCGCCCCGTGCACCGCCGCCTTTTCGGCCTTCCAGATCTCCTCCAGATCCGCGAATTCGCGCCCGACTCGCGCGATCTCTCCTTCCAGATCATGGAGCCGTTTCTTCGATGCCTCGTCGGTCTCTTTGGCCAGGGCCTCGCGCTCGATCTTGAGCTGGATGAGGCGCCGTTCGAGCCGGTCCAGCTCGTCCGGTTTCGAGTGGATCTCGATGCTGATGCGGCTCGCGGCCTCGTCCACGAGGTCGATGGCCTTGTCCGGCAGTTGTCGATCGGTGATGTAGCGGTGCGACAGCGTGGCCGCGGCGACGATCGCGGGATCGGTGATCTGCACGCCGTGGTGCACCTCGTAGCGCTCTTTCAGCCCGCGCAGGATGGCGATGGTGTCCGCGACGTTGGGCTCATCGACCAGGATCTTCTGAAAACGCCGCTCGAGCGCGGCGTCCTTTTCGACGTATTTACGATATTCGTCGAGCGTGGTGGCGCCCACGCAGTGCAGCTCGCCGCGCGCCAGCGCCGGCTTCAGCATATTGGCGGCATCCATCGCGCCTTCCGCCTTGCCCGCGCCGACCATGGCGTGCAGCTCGTCGATGAAGAGGATGATCCGGCCCTCTTGCTTGGCCAGATCGTTCAAGACCGCCTTGAGCCGCTCCTCGAATTGGCCGCGGAACTTGGCGCCGGCGATGAGCGCCCCCATGTCGAGGGCGAGCAGCCGTCTGTCCTTCAGGCTCTCCGGGACCTCGCCGTTCACGATGCGGAGCGCCAAGCCCTCGACGATGGCGGTCTTACCGACGCCGGGCTCGCCGATCAAGACCGGGTTGTTCTTGGTGCGGCGTTGCAAGACCTGGATGGTGCGGCGGATTTCGTCGTCGCGTCCGATGACGGGGTCGAGCTTGCCCTCGCGGGCCCGTGCGGTGAGATCGATGGTATATTTCTCGAGCGCCTGGCGGCTTTCCTCGGCGTTCGCGTCATCGATCGTCTGCCCGCCGCGAACGCTGTCGATGGCACTGGCGATGCGCTTCTTGTCGGCACCCGACTGGCGCAGGATCTCGCCCAGTTGCCCGCGGTCTTCGCTCGCGGCGAGCAGGAAAACCTCGCTCGCGATGAACTGATCGTGGCGTTCCTGGGCGTATTTGTCGCATAGGTTCAGGAGCTTTTCGAGGTCGCGCGAGAGGTGCACCTCGCCACCCGTGCCTTCGACTCGCGGCAGGCGAGCCAGCGCTCCGTACACCCGCGAGCGCAATCCCTTGACCTCGACCCCCGCCGCACCGAGCAGGTGGCGGGCCGTGCCGCCCTCTTGATCCAGGAGCGCCGCCATGACGTGCAACGGCTCGATGAACTGGTGATCGCGCCCGACGGCGAGACTCTGCGCGTCGGCGAGCGCGTTCTGGAACTTGGCGGTGAGTTTGTCGAGCCTCATGTCGTCTGCTCCGCGATGTCGAAATGTCGGAGGATAGATGCGGGCAGAGCGGCGCGATTCAAGGTCGGGAGCGGTTGTCGGCCGGAGGCGGCGCCGCGATGCATCGGCCCGAACGGACCATCGTATGGCGTTCCGGAAGCTCGACCTGCGGGACGACCGACGTTGCAGAATGGCGGTACAGTTCCTATCCTTCTGCGGCAGGCCCCGGCGTTCGTGACGGGGTGGCCATACCGCCGGTGCAGAGGCGCGGAGTGAATGAATGAGGATTGCGGTTTTCGGTACCGATGCCGCGCACGGCGGGGCATCGAGGGCGATGCGGCGTCTGATCGCCGGCCTGTCGCGGCGCGGGCATGCGGTGGATCTCGTGTGCTTGCACCCCGATCCGGGCATGGCCGGCTGTGTGGCCGTCCGACGGCGGGTGAAGTCCGATCCGGAACATGCGATGGACTCCGCCGCCCTGCGATTGTTCAACGAACGCTATGTCCGCGAGCGGAGGAGCGCCGTCTCCAATACCCTATTCGCGCCGCAGTTGGTCGGATACGCGCTGGCCGATTCTGGCCTGCTCGAAGCTTACGACGCCTTCAACCTCCATTGGGTGTCGCATTTCCTCTCGATCCACGGGATCGCCGAGATCGCCGCTCTGGGCAAACCGGTGGCCTTGACGCTTCACGACATGAATTTTTTCACGGGCGGCTGCCACTACTCCGCCGGTTGCTCGGGATATGCGGCCGATTGCCGCGACTGCCCTCAGCTCCGCGATGATCCCCTCGACTTGCCTGCGGCCGTGCTGCGCTGGAAGCGCCGGCTCTACGCCGAGCCGAACCTGACGGCAGTGGCGCCGACACGATGGCTGGGCGGTTGCGCGGCACACAGCGGCGTGTTCCGCGAAGGCGGGGTGACGGTGATCCCGAACTCGATCGAGACCGACGTCTTCGTGCCAGGCGCCGAAGACGCCGCCAAGGCCGCGATCGGGCTCCATCCCGGGGTCAAGACGCTGTTGTTCGGCGCCTATAACAACGCCGAGCATCGCAAGGGATTCGACCAGTTGGCCGAGGTGCTGCGCCATATGCGCGCCGACGCCCGCATCGAGGCCCTCAGGCGCTCGGGGGACATCCGGGTGCTGGCGTTCGGAGGGTCGACGCCGGATCTGGCCGCGTCCGATTATCCGATCCACGAGCTCGGCCTCATCGACGACGATATCCGGCTCGCTACCGCCTACTGCGCCGCCGATGTCTTCGTCCTGCCATCGCGCGAGGACAACCAGCCGAATGTGATGCTGGAGGCTATGGCCTGCGGCACGCCGCCGGTCGCCTTCGGCGTGGGCGGCATTCCCGACACCATCACCGACGGGTTGAACGGTCGGATGATCCAGGGCTTCGACACCGCGGCCATGGCCGGGGCCGTGACGGAGTTGCTGTTCGACCCGGCGCGGGCGGCGGCGATGGCTCGGGCGGCCCGCGAGACCGTGGAGGATCGTTACCCGTTGGACCTTCAGGCCGCCCGCTACGAGGCGTTGCTGCGGGGCATGGGGGCTGGCACGGATGCCGGCACCGACAGGGTGGGCCGGGGCGTAGCGGGCGGCGCTACGTCCCATGGACGGGATGGATCGCGTTTCGTCGAGGCGCCTTTGTCGCTCCCGGCCGAGCTGAAGACCGGCGTGTACGGGTTTGCACTGAACCAGCAGGGCAAGCTCGATACCGCCGAAACCGAGCTGCGGCACCTCCGGGCCGTGGTGCGCAAGCACGAACGCGAGCAGGAAATATTGTCGGCCCGGCTCGACGCGATATTGCAGAGCCTGACGAGTTCCACCTCTTGGAAGGCTACGCGAGCGCTGCGGGGCCGGCGCGAACGCGCTGCGCCGGGGTCCCAGCCCGGCGCCGACCTACCCGTGTCGGCTCGACAGAAGCTGGCAGAGGTCATGACTCTCCTGCACTCGACCTCCTGGGAGATGATGGCACCGGTGCGGCTGCTTCGCCGTGCCGCGGACGGACTGCGGCGGCGGCGTAGGGATGGCCGGGTGCCATGACCCGGTGCAAATTCAATAAGCTGCCAAGCACCAGGTTATTTCCCCCATCCTACCTTCCCCCTTTCCAGGGGGAAGGGATCGAAAAAGAGCATACAATTTCAACTATTCTTTACGTCTCCGTCGGTTGACACACACCTCCGACTTTCCTATGCTTCGATCCCGATGAAAGCGAATACGGACAACGACGGCAGCGTTTCCGTCATTATCCCGCTCTACAACCACGAGCGCTATGTAGGCCACGCGCTCGAGAGCGTCTTCGCCCAATCCGCGCAACCATCGGAGATAATCGTCGTTGACGACGGATCGTGCGACGGCTCCGTTGCCGTAGTGCGTGCCCTCGCGGCGCAGAGGCCCGAGGTCGTGTTCTGGTCTCATCCCAACCAGGGGGCCCATTACACACTGAACGTCGCTATCCATCGGGCCAGGGGCGAGTTTGTCGCCATCCTGAATTCCGATGACGCCTACCATCCGGAACGTCTCGCCGAATGTCTTGAGGTCTTCAGAGACGACCCGGGAGTCGCTGTGGTGACCACGGCGCTTAATTTCGTGGATGAGCGCGGCGATCCGATCCCGAATCGCTGGCACGAACGGGGAAAGGCGTTCTACCAGGAGATCGGCGACCTGTCGCTGGCACTCGTCAACGGTAATTTTCTGATGACGACATCGAACCTCTGTGCGCGGCGATCCCTGTTCCACGAGATCGGTGGTTTCTCGGCACTGCGCTATGCCCACGATCTGGAGTTCTTCCTGCGCGTGCTGGTGCGGGGAAAGCGCATTCGTTTCATCGAAAAGCCCCTCGTCGACTACCGGCGTCATGGATGCAATACCATTCGCGAAGACGTGCTGAAGGTCAGAGTGGAAACGGCCGGGGCCGTGGCATATTTTATCTATGAGTACTGGCGCAGGTGGCGGGGAGGGAACCGGGATTGGGGTTACCTGGGCCGTATCACGGATATCACGGACAGGCTGGGCTTGACGCCGCTGCTCGTGCATTTCTTTGCATTCTTCCAAGACGTCCCGCCCGGCGAGGATGTATGGGGTGCCTTTGCACGGGACGAAGGATTCCGGGAGTCGGTAGAGCGGGCGGCACGGCGGGCGCCCGCCCCGGCCGCGGGTCCCTCATCCCCCTCGACGCGGTGGGTGGGTGTCGCCTGAGAAAGTCATTGGGCGCCACGCTCGCGTCTTATGGCGGCTGACGTACCGCATAACCGGCGTCGCCGCCGCTGCGAGGGTCGGATCCGCACCCGATCCATGGCACGCTTGATGGCCTTCGAGAGGGTGCGGTCGATCCGCTGGACGTCGGCCGCGGTCCCACGACGGTCCGCGGGTGGTCTCCCCGCGAGGACCGTGACGATATCGAGCCGAGCCTTCCGCTCGGTCTCGCGACTCAGGTATACGCCGGTGCGCGCGGCTTTGCCGAGCTCGCATCGAAGCGAGCGGCGGGGGCCTGGTGCAACCCTCCCCCATAATAGTTGACTAATTTAGTCAGCTATGGGATGCTGCACTGCTCAGGCGGAGATGCGGGGCGGGTCCCCGCGGTGAGGTGCCCACAGTGCGGTTGACGACCAGGGGGCGCTACGCGGTCACGGCGATGCTGGACCTCGCGGTCCATCACCAGCACGGGCCCATCGCGCTCGCGGACATCGCGGAGCGGCAGGGGATCTCGCTCGCCTATCTGGAACAGCTGTTCGGGCGGCTACGCAAGCATGGGCTGGTGCAGAGCGCGCGCGGGCCGGGCGGAGGCTATCGGCTCGGGCGCTTGGCGGGGGCGATCTCGATCGCGGAGGTGCTCCGCTCGGTGGATGAAGGCGTGGACGCGACCCGCTGCAAGGGCCTGAAGAACTGCCAGGGCAGCCAGCGCTGTTTGACGCACGACCTCTGGGAGGACCTGAGCCGGCGCATCGAGGAGTTCCTGAGCGACATCACCCTCGGCGAGCTGGTGGCGACGCAGAGCGTGCAGTCGGTGTCGGCGCGCCAGGATGCGCGGGTCATTCGCTTCCAGCCGTCGCGGGCGACCGGGCCCGGCGCCGGAATGAGCTAGAGCCAGAATGAGATAGAACGTTTGCAATCTGGAGACGGAACGATGGAGATCACGATGACCGAACGCGCCGCGGCGCACGTCAAACGCGTCCTCGGTGGGCACCAAGGGGCCGTGGGTCTGCGGGTGGGGGTCAAGACGACGGGTTGCTCGGGCTATGCCTACATCGTCGAGGCCGCGCAGGGCGTGGCCGAGGACGACCGGGTGTTCGAATCGAACGGCATCAAGGTCGTGGTCAACGAGAAGAGCCTCACGTTCCTGGCCGGTACCGAGATGGACTATGTCCGCGAGGGCCTGAACGCCGGTTTCAAGTTTCATAACCCCAACGTCAAGGCCACCTGCGGCTGCGGCGAGAGCTTCAACGTTGGATAGTCCCCGAGCGAGGTAAGGGCGGATGGCCCAGAGCTTCCTGATGAAAGAAAATCCCCAATCGGTACAGTCCCTGGTCAATCGGGACTACGCGGCCGGCTTCTTCACCGAGATCGAGACGGACACGGTCCCTCCCGGTTTGAGCGAGGAGGTCATTCGCCTCATCTCGCGCAAGAAGGAAGAACCCGAGTGGTTGTGCGAATGGCGCTTGGGCGCCTACCGCCACTGGCTCACGATGCAGGAGCCACGCTGGGCCACGGTCGAACACCCGGCCATCGATTACCAGGCGATCTCGTATTACTCCGCCCCCAAGGCGAAGGCGGACGGGCCGAAGAGCCTCTCCGAGGTCGATCCGAAGCTCCTCGAGACCTACGAGAAGCTCGGGATCCCGCTGCGTGAGCGCGAGATGCTGGCAGGCGTCGCGGTCGATGCGGTGTTCGACAGCGTCTCGGTCGCGACCACCTTCAAGGACACGCTGGGCAAGGCCGGGGTCATCTTCGGTTCGTTTTCCGAGGCGGTGCGCCATCATCCCGACCTGGTCCGCCAATGCCTGGGATCGGTCGTGCCGGTCACGGACAATTTCTACGCGACGCTCAACTCCGCGGTCTTCACCGACGGCTCGTTCTGCTACATCCCCAAGGGCGTACGCTGCCCGCTCGAGCTGTCGACGTATTTTCGCATCAATGCCGCCAAGACCGGCCAGTTCGAACGCACGCTCATCATCGCCGATGCGGGCAGCTACGTGAGCTATCTCGAAGGCTGCACGGCGCCCATGCGCGACGAGAACCAGTTACACGCCGCGGTGGTCGAGCTGATCGCGCTCGAGGACGCTCAGATCAAGTATTCCACGGTCCAGAACTGGTATCCTGGGGATGAGAACGGCAAGGGCGGGATCTACAACTTCGTGACCAAGCGCGGCGAGTGCCGGGGCGCGCGTTCGCGGATCTCCTGGACCCAGGTCGAGACCGGCTCCGCCATCACCTGGAAATACCCGAGCTGCATCTTGAAGGGCGATCACTCCCGCGGCGAGTTCTACTCCGTGGCACTGACCCGTCATTGCCAGCAGGCGGACACCGGGACCAAGATGATCCACCTAGGGCGCAACACCACGAGCACCATCATCTCGAAGGGGATCTCGGCCGGCCGCGGCCGGAATGCCTATCGGGGCCTCGTCCGGATCGGCAAGGGCGCCAGAGACGCGCGCAACTACACGCAATGCGATTCGCTCCTGCTCGGCAGCCGCTGCTCGGCCCACACCTTCCCCTACATCGAGGTCAAGAACGCCAGCGCCGAGGTCGGCCACGAGGCCACCACCACACGCATCAGCGACGATCAGTTGTTCTATTGCCGGCAGCGCGGTATCGCCATGGAGGACGCGGTCAGCCTGATCGTCAACGGCTTCTGCAAGGCGGTCTTCAAGGAACTGCCGATGGAGTTCGCGGTCGAGGCCCAGCGGCTCCTCGGGGTGAGCCTGGAAGGGGCGATCGGGTGATGCTCGCGGTCCGCAACCTACAGGTGAGAGTCGAGGACAAACCGATCCTCAACGGCATCGATCTCGAGGTCGGGTCCGGCGAGGTGCATGCGATCATGGGGCCGAATGGGTCGGGCAAGAGCACGCTCGCGCACGTGCTGGCGGGACGCGAGGGTTACGAGGTCACGGGTGGCGGTGTGACCTATGACGGCGAGGACCTACTGGCCCTGCCTCCCGAGGAACGCGCCCACCGCGGGGTGTTCCTGGCATTTCAGTACCCGGTCGCGATCCCGGGCGTCAACAACGCCTATTTCCTCAAAGCCGCCTTGAACGCGGGCCGTAAATACCGCGGCCTCGCGGAGCTCGACGCCATCGAGTTCCTGAATCTGGTCAAGGAAAAGCTGAAGCTCGTACACCTCGACGAGGCACTCCTGAAACGCGCCGTGAACGAGGGCTTCTCGGGTGGCGAGAAGAAGCGCAACGAGGTCTTCCAGATGGCGGTCCTGGAGCCGCGCCTCGCGATCCTGGACGAGACCGATTCCGGGCTCGACATCGATGCCTTGAAGCTCGTGGCCGAGGGCGTGAACCGCCTGCGCGATGGGCAGCGGAGCTTCGTCGTCGTGACCCACTATCAGCGGCTCTTGAACTACGTCGTGCCCGATCGGGTGCACGTGCTCTCGGGCGGCCGGATCGTCCGATCCGGTGGCCGCGAGTTGGCGCTCGACCTCGACGCGCACGGCTACGACTGGGTCAAAGAGGCGGCGGCATGAATGTCCAGTTGATCTCCCCTCTGGAGCCGAGCGACCCTTTTCTTGCGGAGCTGGCGCGGCTCGAATCGCGTCTTCCGGCCGCCGAGCCTCCGTGGCTGCGTGCGATCCGGCGGCGGGCATTGGCGAGGTTCGGGGAGCGGGGTTTTCCGGATCGCCGGGACGAAGATTGGAAATACACCGATGTGAGCACCATCGCCGAGCGGCCTCTGCGGGTCGCCCTGCCCGGTGAACTCAAGCCCGGCCACCCGGGAACGGGCGCCGGCGGCATCGGGGCCGGCCGCATCGAAGCAGGTGAATGGGACTGTTATTGCTATGCCGGGCTGGAATGCCTGGAATTGGTGTTCGTGAACGGGCATTGCGTCTCGACCTCGGCCGATGGCAATTACTTTGGGGCGTTTCCGGTGGGCACGGCTGTCGCCCCGCTCGCCGCGATGCTCTCCGACGCGCCCCCCATGCTTCGCAGTTCTATCCAGCGGATGGCGGATGCGCCCCCCGATGCCTTCGCCGCGCTGAATGCGGCATTTGCCGCCGACGGTGCCTGCATCGCCGTGCCGGATGGCGTGGCGCTGGAGGTGCCCGTCCATCTGTTGTTCTTGTCCGCCGCGCGGGACGAGCCGGTAGCGGTTTTCCCGCGGATATGCATCCACCTCGGGCAAGAGGCGCGGGCCTCGGTCATCGAGAGCTATGTGGGCCTGGGCGCCCAGGAGAACCTCACCTGCGCCGTGACCGAGATCATCGCCGGCGAGGGGGCGCGCTGCGATCACTACCGCGTGCAGCGCGAACACCCGCGCTCGTATCACGTCGGCCGGCTGTCGGTCAGCCAGGCCCGGGACAGCGAGGTGACGAGTTTCTCGATCGCCTGCGGCGCGCGGCTTTCGCGGCAGGACATCGCGGTGCGGCTCGAAGGGGAGGGCGCGAGCGTCGCCCTTCACGGCCTCTACGTCGGTCAGGGGCGGCGGCATGTCGATCACCACACGCGCATCGATCACCTGGTACCGCATACGGCAAGCGAGGAGCACTTCAAGGGCGTCCTCGATGGCCGTGCGCGCGGCGTGTTCAACGGGACGGTCGTGGTCCATCCCGATGCCCAGAAGAGCGAGGCGCACCAGAGCAACCACAACCTCTTGCTCTCCAACGAGGCCGAGATCGACACCAAGCCCGAGCTCCAGATCCATGCCGACGATGTGATCTGCAGCCACGGCGCGAGCGTCGGCCGTCTCGACCCCGATGCATTGTTTTACCTCTGTTCGCGCGGGATCGAAGCGCCCGCGGCGCGGGCGATCCTGACCCAGGCCTTCATCGACGAGGTGCTGGCGCGCGTTCCGATCGCCGCCGTACGCACCCGCCTCGCGCGTGATCTTGGAGCTTCGGAGACGAGCACGGAGGCGTTCTCGGCCGTCCTATGAATGCCGCGATCGTTCCGGCCCGGAGGCCCATGCGCGATACCGGGGGCATGATCCTCGAGGTCGCGGCATGGCGGCGTGATTTCCCGATCCTCGCGCGGCGCATGCGGGGCAAGCCGCTCGTCTATCTGGACAACGCGGCGACCACGCAGAAACCAAAGGCCGTGATCGACGCCATCGCCGGTTATTATCAGGAGACCAACGCCAACATCCATCGCGGCGTCCACAGCCTGAGCCAGGAAGCGACCGAGGCTTACGAAGGCGCGCGCGGCAAGGTCCAGCGTTATATCAACGCCGCCGAGGCCGCCGAGATCGTCTTCGTGCGCGGCACGACGGAGGCCATCAACTTGGTCGCGCAGAGCTTCGTGCGCCCGCGCCTCGCGGCCGGTGTCGAGATCCTGGTCTCGGAGATGGAGCATCATTCGAACATCGTGCCCTGGCAGTTGCTGCGCGAGGCGACCGGCGCGGTGCTCCGCGTCATCCCCATGAGCGATCGGGGCGAGCTTCGCATGGAAGATTACCTGAAGCTCCTCGGGCCGCGCACAAGCCTCGTCTCCGTCGTGCACGTCTCGAATGCGCTCGGCACCGTCAACCCGGTTCGCGAGATCATCGCCGCCGCCCATGCCCAGGGGGTCCCGGTGCTCCTCGATGGGGCCCAGGCCGTGGCCCACGGGCCGGTCGATGTCCGGTTGCTCGATTGTGACTTCTATGCGTTTTCCGGCCACAAGCTCTTCGGGCCCACGGGCATCGGGGTGCTGTACGGGAAACGCGCCTGGCTCGATACCATGCCGCCGTACCAGGGTGGGGGCGACATGATCAAGGCGGTGAGCTTCGAAAAAAGCCTCTATAACGATCTGCCGCACAAGTTCGAGGCCGGAACGCCGCACATCGCCGGGTCCATCGGTCTCGGGGCCGCGATCGACTATGTCGAGTCGATCGGGCTCACCCGGATCGCTCCGCACGAGCAGGCGCTATTGGCTTACGCAACCGAGCGTGCTCAGGAGATCCCGGGGCTGCGCCTCATCGGGACGGCACAGGAGAAGGCCGGCGTCTTGTCCTTCGTCATCGACGGGATCCATCCCCATGACCTCGGCACGGTCCTCGATTGCGAGGGGATCGCGATCCGCACCGGTCATCACTGCGCGATGCCGGTGATGCAGCATTTCCATGTGCCGGCCACGGCGCGCGCCTCGTTCGCCTTCTACAACACCGAAGAGGAGGTCGATCGGCTGTTCGAGGCCATCGAAGAGGCGCGGAGGATGCTCGGCTGATGTTCGATCTCAAGGCCCTCTATCAAGAGGTCATCATCGATCACAACCGCCATCCGAGAAACTGCCATGAGCTCGCGGATGCGGACCGCGTCGCGGACGGTTTCAACCCCTTGTGCGGCGATCGTCTCACCGTGTACGTGAAGCTCCAGGACGGCGTGATCGCCGATGCGGCCTTCGAAGGCGAGGGCTGCGCGATCTCGGTGGCCTCGGCCTCGCTCATGACCGAGCACTTAAGGGGCAAGACCGAAGCGGAGGCCCGGGCGATCTTCGATCGCTTCCGTGCCCTCGTCATGGGCGAGGAAGAGGCAGGCGCCGGGCTCGACAAGCTGGTGGTCCTGGCGGGCGTCAAGGAGTTTCCGGCGCGGGTGAAATGCGCGACCCTGGCCTGGCACACCCTGTCGGCGGCGTTGAAGGACCGGCGCGAGCCGGTCAGTACCGAGTAGGCTGTTGCACTGTTGCAGGTAACAACCGTGAGCGAGCACCGTCCATGAGGATCTTGTAGTGCATTTCTCGAATTCATTTACATTTTGGCAGTGTTGAATTTGGGCTCGCAACGCTATAGATCGTCATGCCTGCGAAAGCAGGTATCCAGGAGTTACGCCGGTTTCCTGGATGCCAGCTTCCGCTGGCATGACGGTGGTTCTGCTACCTGAATGCGTAAACGTTGTTATGAAACATACTACCCGGGTCATGACTGAGATCGAAGAAATCGAGGCGCGCGTTCGTGATCTGCCGAGCGAAGATTTCGCGAGATTCCGGGACTGGTTTCATGAATTCGAGAACGAGCTCTGGGACCGGCAGATCGAGTCGGATTATCGAGCCGGAAAGCTCGACACGCTGATCCATCAGGCGCGCGCGGAATTAGCCCAAGGCGAAGCCCGCGAGATTTGAAGCACTGCACATCGCGCGAGTTTTGGCGCTATACGGGAACCTTCCGGCCGACATTCGGCAGCTTGCCGACAAGGCTTATGAGTTGTTAAAGACGAACCCTCGCCACCCGTCGCTTCACCTGAGTTGCTTCACCTGAAAGGTATCGACGAGTTGTGGGCGGTTCGTGTGGGGCAGCATTATCGTGCGATTGGGATCGACCCACCGGGTGGCATACAGTGGATCTGGTCGGAAGTCATGCCAACTATGACAAGTTTTTTCCCTGACCGGGCGCCGGGGCGAGCGCGCCGAGACGACGCCGCGTGGCGTTGAGGATCCCGCGATGGACACCAACGAACCGATCACCCTGACCCGCGACTGCGACGCGGTGTTGATCCCCATGGGCGATCGCCTCACCCTGCCCAAAGGCAGTACGGTGTACATCACCCAGGCCCTGGGCGGGAGCTGCACCGTCGATGTCAACGGCAACCTCGCCCGCATCGCCACCGACGACCGGGATGCCCTGGGCCTCGATCCCCACGTGGAGCCGGTGTCAGGCCCCGAAGCCCACGCGAGCGCGGGGTTCGACGAGGACCGTGTGTGGGACGAGCTGCGCACCTGTTACGACCCCGAGATCCCCATCAATATCGTGGACCTCGGTCTCATCTACGACTGCCATTGTGCGCCGCTGCCCGACGGCGGCCAGCGCGTGGATGTACGCATGACCCTCACCGCCCCCGGCTGCGGGATGGGTCAGGTCCTCGTCGAGGATGTGCGGGGAAAGCTCGAACGGGTCCCGGGGGTCGCCGAGGTCGATGTGGCGCTGGTTTTCGATCCGCCCTGGAACTACGACATGATGTCGGAGGCGGCCAGGCTCGAGACCGGTATGTACTGACATGTCGGAATGGGGGGATGTCGCGGCTGCCGAGGACTTCCGGCCGGGCGAGCAGCGCGCGGTCCTCGTGGACGGCGTCCGCATCGCGGTATTCAACCTCGCCGGACGGTACTTCGCGATCGAGGACCTCTGCACCCATGATGGGGCACCGCTCGCCGGCGGGATCGTCGATGGCGATGAAGTCATCTGCCCGCGTCACGGCGCGCGTTTCTGTATCAGGACCGGCGAGGCGCTGAGCGCGCCCGCCTACGAACCCGTCCCGACCTTCCCGGTCCGCGTCACGGAGGGCATGGTCCAGGTCCGCGACGATCGCTGGGATTGAGGGGTCGCGCCGCGGTCTCATGGTGCCGTCGTCCCGGCGCGTCGGATGGAGACCCGTTCGGGCCGTGCGACTGGTTGAGAGGTCTTATGTGTCGCTCCAGCCCCAAGTGTCGCACGGTTCGGAAGTAGGGGAGGCCCACGGGCGTCGCCTACCCGCTCTAGCCCGGCTTCTGGATCGTGATCTCCACGCGCCGGTTCTGCTGGCGATCGACCGGGTCGTCGCTGCCGTCGGGCGCGGCGTTGGGTACCTTCGGCTGCGTCTCGCCGAGTCCGCGCGTCGAGATGCGCGCAGCATCGATGCCGCCCTCCCTGGCGAGCCAGGTCTTCACCGACGACGCCCTGCGCTCCGAGAGCGTCCGGTTGTAGGCGTCCTCGCCCTTGCTGTCGGTGTGGCCTTCGATCACGACCGGACCCGGCGTCGAGGCGATCACCGCCGCCACCTTGCGCAACGCGTCCAGCGCGTCGGGCCGCAGCTCCGCCTTGTCGAAGTCGAAGAGCACGTCGGCGGCGAGCTCGATCCGGATCTCCTGCGCGGTCACCTTCGCCCCGAGTTCCTTCAGCGTCGCCTCAATCCCGAGCGAGACGCCGACGATGTCGAGGATCCGGCCCTGGATCTCGAGGACCCTGCCCTGGATCTCGATCACCTTGCCGGGCGCGGCGTCCGCGGCCGGCTCCTGCGCGGACAACTGCGCCGCGGCCGCGAGGACCGCCAGCCCGGCGAACGGAGCCAGGCTCCGCCGGCGGTTCGGCATCCTCGCCTCCCCGCTCAAAGGTCGGTGATGGGGATGTCTTCGAAGGGCGGCGCGACCGAGGTGAAATAGCTCACGGATTTCGCCTCCGCGGGCGGCGCCGGGTACTTCGCCCACCAGGTCCAGGTGGCGTCCGGCGCCAGGCTCACCAAGAGGTTGCCGCCCCCGTTCGGCTGGGGCGCCAATGGCACCTTCTCGCTGTCGCGCAGCACAAAGTACTTCTTGCTCCCGGCCGTGACGTACTGTGCGTCGTAGTTACGGCCGTCGATCAGGTAGAAGGAGGCTGCCTCCGCGCCGGTGTTCCGGAAGCGCAGCTTGATCGTGAGCACGCCCTCCTTGCGCTTGCACTCGACGATCTCGCCGACCACGCCGGCCACGTTGGTGTCCTGGCTTGCGAGGACCGCGCCCGGAGCCGGCGGGGCCTGCGCGGACGACGGGGCAGTCGAGAGGACGAGCACGCCAGCGGCCAGCAGGGCGGCGGCACCAGGGCGGGCGAACGAGCGGCACATGGGGAGTTTCTCCTGTCAGCGCACCGGCGGCGCGGGCCGCGCCCTTATATCACGGGGTGGCGCGCCGTGCCACCGGTGCCGGCTGCCGATCGTGGGACCGCCCGGTCCAACCTATTTTTCGGAACGCCGCTGACACTCTAGGCGGTGACCGATTGCGGGAGACGGTCGAAATCATGCTGGCTAAGCGTCGGACAGCGCAAGCGCCCCTCTGCGTCAATGTAAGTGAGACACTGGCCCTTCGTCAGGCACGAGATGCCGGTGTGTACGCTCTTGTGTAGGCTCCGCTGTCCGCGGTATTAAAGTCCCCGGAGGAGTTGTGGCAGGGTGGTTTTCTCTAGCTGGACATGATCGATGAGGCCCCTATGCTCTGCGGGGCTGTCGATCGCGATCACACGCTCTTTCAGACCCACCGTGTGCTCGACCTTGGCCAAGATACGTATGTATCAAGCTGTATGGGCATTCCGGGCCTTGGGAGCACCGGCCATGCGCCGGCGCGGGCCGGGAATTCCTGCCGGGTGGCGGGGCAAAGGCCCCTGTACCGGAGCGAGGGTCCGCCGATAGCGTGATGTTCCTCAACGACAACCCCTCGTCCCGCGCGCCTACAGCAGCCCCTTCGCTGGCTCGCCCGAGGCGGACCGGGATGGCATTCGACGCTGCTGATGGACCGGGGGATGTCGAGGCCATCAAGTGTAGGATCTCAAGGAGACGCACATGAGTCACGGAATGAAACGGTTTATCGCCACCCTGTTCCTCGCGTGCCTGAGCCTCATGGCTCAGGGCGTCGAGGAGGTCATCTACTACCACAACGACGCGCTCGGCTCGCCCATCATCGCGACCGATCAAGAAGGTCGTGTGGTGTGGC
>JBOIDT010000027.1:0-28468 GCA_050740755.1 Gammaproteobacteria bacterium | reverse complement strand
TCGGCCTGGGGCTCGCGAAGATCCGCGACGGAGATCTCGACGCCGGCACCCGCGAGATCGAGACCGCCGCCTCCCTCGACCCCAACAACTCGCTGGTCCGGAGCTACCTCGGCAAGGCCTACTACGAGCAGAAGCGCGACGGCCTCGCATCGAGCGAGTACGAGCAGGCAAAGCTCCTCGATCCCAAGGATCCGACACCTTGGTTCTACGACGCCATCCACAAGCAGGCCACCAATCGGCCGGTGGAGGCACTGCACGACTTGCAACGGGCAATTGAGCTAAACGACAACCGGGCGGTGTATCGCTCGAAGCTCCTGCTCGATCAGGATCTTGCGGCGCGAAGTGCCGCTTTAGGAAGAATTTACCGGGATTTGGGATTTGAACAGCTTGCCTTGGTTGAGGGATGGAAGTCTGTTAATACCGATCCGAGCGATTATTCAGCTCATCGACTATTGGCTGATAGCTACTCGGGTCTGCAACGGCACGAGATAGCACGGGTCAGTGAATTGTTACAGTCGCAACTCTTGCAGCCTATAAATCTAACACCCGTGCAGCCAAATCTCGGCGAGAGCAACCTTCTCATTCTCGAAGGCAGCGGTCCTTCTGACGCTGCTTTCAATGAATTTAACCCTATGTTCGCCCGTAATCGCCTTGCCCTCCAACCTTCCGCAATCTTCGGGGGCAACGATACGGTCGGCGAAGAAGTTACACACTCCGGGCTTTGGGGTAGATTTTCCTACAGTCTCGGCCAATTTCACTATGAAACCGAGGGTTTTCGAGAGAATAACGATCTCGAACATGATGTCTACAACGCGTTCGCGCAAATATCCGTTTCCCCGAATATGAGCGTACAAGGGGAGTTTAGATATGAAGATACAGAAAGCGGTGACCTGCGCCTACGGTTCGACCCTGAAGCTTTCTTACCTAATCAGCGGCTAGAGGTAGTTAGAGAGTCAGCTCGACTTGGTGTTAAATATTCGCCTACGGTAGGCGATACTGTCGTCGTTTCTCTGGTGCATCTAGATTCAGAAAGGCAAAGGAGTGATAGTGCCGAGACCATTGAGCCTTTGATGCCTGGCATCGATGTACAGACCATAGACGAAGAATTCGCCGTAACCGAAACCGAAGCATATACAATTGAAGCGCAGTATCTCAGCGATTTCAAACGCTCTCATTTTATCTTCGGAATGGGCTATTTCGATCAGGAAAGAAAAGATCGTGTTACCGAATCTAAAATTATCAATGCGCTCGCTCCGAGTCTCTCCCCCGACCCAATCCTCGTAATGCGTGACTTCGATACGCAGTTTATAGATCTCGATACGCAGCATATCAACGCTTACACTTATACAGACATCGAGATCTCCCCCGCTCTAACGTGGATTATGGGGTTATCCCTTGACGCCTTCGACAGCCCGATTATCAAACGCGCAAGGGTCAATCCGAAATTCGGTGCGATTTGGCGCGTCTCGCCATTGACGACGTTGCGTGCTGCCGGGTTCAAAACCGTCAAGAGGCCATTTGCCTCAAACCAAACGATTGAACCTACACAAGTCGCCGGATTTAACCAGTTTTTTGATGATATCGACGGTTCGGACGCAAAACGCTACGGTTTAGCATTGGATCAACGGATTAATTCCTCTATGTTTGTCGGTCTCGAGGCTTCCTGGCGGGATCTGGAAACCCCTATCTTGGTTAACGAGACTGGGAGCCGGATATTTGAGGAACAAGAAGAACGATTTCACCGGGGCTACCTATATTGGACACCAGTGCCCTCTTTGGCACTAAGCGCCGAATACTTGTTCGAAGATATTGAGAAGCAGATTCCAGCTAGCGAGCCCGATACCATAACAACACACCGTGCGCCGCTAACACTACGGTATCATCATCCAAGCGGCCTTTTCATGCGAATCGGATCGACATACGTAAATCAGGATGTTGCGACGGTCGAAGTCGAGGGCGACGACCGGTTCTGGGTCACAGACATTTCGGTTGGCTATCGCCTGCCAAAGCGCTGGGGAATCACAGAGGCAGGGGCGAAAAACTTATTCGATGAAGAGTTTGATTTCCACGACATAAACTTCAACACGGGAGAGCCTGTAATGCCGCTATTTCTGCCGGACCGCTTGCTATTTGTTCAGGTTTCGCTGGCGTTTTAGCTACATCTTTATTTCTAAAACAACACGCAAGAACTCCAAACGTTTTATAGGTGTGAGCGGGGTTGATTAGCCTCGAGACGGTATACGGTTCCAATGTAGGTAGACGAGGTGCTTATATGGAAAACAGAAGACTAGCTGAACTTGCTGCTGCTGTAGCACTGGGCGCAGTGGTTACTTATGCAGCCATAACCATACCCTTAAAAGAATGTTATAAAGAGGAGGTTGTCGATGGGGTAAAAAAGATTACGTGCAAGGATAGATATTCATGCACGCCGCGCCCCCCTTGGAACCCGGGGTGCCCCGGATGAGTAAGTAAAGTAGCCCGGATGTAGCGCCAGCGAAGGCCGGGGTGAGGGTGAAGGAGTTCCGGCGTGTTCGGTGTCAGAGCAAAGTAATTGGCCGGCGTAGGGCGGGTTACAGCTTTTATCGCGTAACCCGCCTTTTGGGAAGGCCGCACATGAAACATTCGCTATCCGCATAATGTTCGAGCGGATGTTCTCGGTGGTTCGTGTGTTGTCCAGATGACGTTGCCGGGACGCCGTTGTCGCTTGCTAACCGAAAGCGTCGAGGCCTACGCGAAGCCTTTTTTGTGCGCAATCAACGGTCGTTCCATAGCGATGCGCTCGTCATACTCCGCGATCACTCTACGGGAACGGGGAACTTATCGTTGTCGATGTAGAGACCGGCGCGGCGTTACGGCGGTTCGTCGATGCGGAGCACGACGGTCACCCGGCCGAGATCCGGTTGGACGAACAAGGCGAGCCGGTGCTGTACGGACAAGGAGACCAAGGAGCCGATCGTGGTACACGAGAAACCGTGTGACAAGCCGTTTCGAGTCCCCGTGCCTAAATCGCATAGAGACCTTGCCGCAAACGTGATCTATTTCTGGCGCTACCGGGGCAGCCATAATTGTTGCGTTTGGACCGGCGGGAAGCATTACGTCAGGCGGCGCCGTTGAGCCGGAACGCTCCAAGGTCGTTGATGAAGCGCGCTGGCCAGCAGACCGGCTGAACCCGGTATCCGAGTCGGGGGTGGAGGGATGCGCTCCTTGCATCCCGGGCGACCGGGCTCGCGGCGTGCCCTCGATGCGGTATCGGCGAGGGCCTTAGCACGCAGCATCTCCCGGAGATGCCTGCCAGTCACCGAGGCCTCGGAGGCGCTCGCGATGCGCCGACGAGGCTCGATCCTTCCGAGAGCGGGTACGATGCGAGGGGGTGAGCGCCTGTCCTCAAGCGCTGGCTCGGCGCCTGGCAGCGGCGCCGGCTTACCCGACCCGCCGAGCACATCGGCAGGCGCCGATCTGCGCCCATCGGTCGGCGAAGCCGGCTTCGGCGACGTCGCCACCCTAAATTTTTCCCGAGGGATCCACGATGACCTAGGCCGTCTCTATCCATACGGGGGTCAACGACGATGAGCGCAGTAGCCAACGATCCGGGTCAGGGGATCCTGTCCCTGACCATCCGGGACACCGGTTCCCTTTATACCGCCTACATGCCGTTCATCAAGAACGGCGGCCTGTTTATCCCGACCACCAAGCACTACAGCCTGGGCGACGAGGTATTCCTGGTGCTGAGCCTGATGGACGACAAGGAAAAGCTGCCGGTGGCCGGCAAGGTCGTCTGGATCACGCCGCCCTCGGCGGTCGGCAACCGCACGGCGGGCATCGGGGTGCGCTTCAGCGACATGGACAAGGGCGCGACCCGCGGCAAGATCGAGACGCTGCTCGCCAACCTGCTGCAGTCCGGGCGCCAGACCCACACCATGTAGCCGCAGGCCGGGCGGCCATGGTGTTGTTCATTTGATATATCATGGCCCATCCAAACGGCCCGTCCCCGTGACCCGTCCCAATGGGCGCCCATCCCCGCCATGCTCGCCGACTCCCACTGTCATCTGACATTGCTCGATCTCGACGCCGGCGCGAGCGTCACAGACGTCCTCCGCGCCGCGCGGGAGCATGGTGTCGAGCGCCTCCTGTGCGTTTCGATCGACCTCGACTCCTATCCGGCGGTGCTGGCCCTGGCACGCCGGCATGCCGAAGTGTCGGCCTCCGTGGGCGTCCACCCCAATACCCAGACCGCCGAAGAACCCTCCTGCGACACCCTCGCGGCGCTGGCTCGCGATCCTCGGGTGGTCGCGATCGGGGAGACCGGGCTCGACTACTATCGGAGCACGGGGGACATGGCCTGGCAGCAGGCGCGTTTCCGACGACACATCGCGGCCGCGCGGGCGGTGGGTAAACCGATCATCGTTCACACCCGCCAGGCGGCGCCCGACGTGATCCGCATCCTCGGCGAGGAACAAGCGAGAGAGGTGGGCGGGGTGATGCACTGCTTCGTCGAGGACTGGGACACGGCCCAGGCGGCCATGGATCTGGGCTTCTACATCTCGTTCTCGGGGATCGTGACCTTCCGCAATGCCCGAGAGGTGCAGGCGGTCGCGCGCCGCGTGCCCCTAGATCGCCTGCTGGTCGAGACCGATGCCCCCTACCTGGCCCCGGTGCCGCACCGAGGGAAGGAAAATCGGCCCGCCTATGTCCGCTATGTGGCCGAGCACATCGCGGCGCTCCGCGAGGTGCCGGCCCAGGTGGTCTTCGAGGCGACGGCCGTCAACTACCGCCGTCTCTTCGGCGTCGATTGACGTCCGGTAGATCTCACTCGGTCACCTGGATGCGCGTCACCATCCCAGCCTCGTAGTGGCCGGGGAGATGACACGCGCCCTCGACGAGCCCAGGCGCGCCGAAGCGCCAGACGAGCGTCTTGGTCTGTCCCGGCTCGACGGTCACCGCATTGGGGTCTTCGTGCACCATGTCGGGCTGCGCCCGCATCATCTCGGCGTGCTCCTGTTGCCCCTTGGCATCGCCCAGCATGAACTCGTGGCGCATCTGTCCGGCGTTCCTGACCTCGAACTTGACGGTCTCCCCCGTCTTGACCGTGATGTTCGATGGTTCGTGGCGCATGCTGTCGAGCGCCGTCACCTCGATGGTGCGCGCCACATCTGATTCCCGCCCCGGCTGTCCGTAGCCGGCGGTCCCATGCTCGTGGCCGTGGTCGGTCTGTTCCGGGCGCGCCGTTGCGGACCACAGCGGGGTAAGCGCGCATATCAGGGCCCAGGCTAGCGGAGCACGGGTCAGCGGTAGGTAGGTGCCCATCGGATGCTTTCTCCTGTAGCGATTCGTCGTCGGATGTACCGCGAACCCCGTTCGCTCATCGCCGAACCGGGGGTCGGACGGTACCCCTACGATACACGGAAACCGAACGCCTGAGAACCGGGTCCGAGGCGCGTGGACACCGGCCCACGGCGGGTGCTTCGCTTTGAGAGTATAGTAAATTCATACACCTTGCATAGTTATCTCAAAGGCCCTTGAGTTTCCTGGCTCAAGGTATAAGAATTAAAGGGATGGAAAGCCACTTGGGACGACGGCGGCGATGGGGCGCCCTCTGCGCCCTGCTGGTTCTGTCCGTCATCTCGGCCGGCCCCGAAGCCGCACCGCCGCGCCGGCCGGGGATCACCATCCAGGGCGTGCGGACTTGGTCCGCGCCCGACAACACCCGGGTGGTGTTCGATCTGAGCGGCCCGACACGATACCGGGTCTTCACCATCCCGGGGCCGCAGCGGGTGGTCGTCGATCTCATCGGGGCGCGCCTCGAACAGACCCTCACGGTACCGCCGGCTCAAGACCATTACCTCCGGAGGATCCGTCATGGCCGCCATGGCCGGGACCTGCGGTTGGTGCTCGACCTCAAGGACAAGGTGGTGCCCAAGGGCTTCCTGGTCGCGCCGGAGGGGCCCTATGGCCACCGGCTGGTCGTGGACCTGGTCGGTACCGCTCCCCCGGCGCCGCTCCCGGTGGCGTCACGCCACGCGCGTCCGCCGGGACAGCGCGATCTGATCATCGCCATCGACGCCGGACACGGCGGTGAGGATCCGGGTGCCGTGGGGGCGAGCGGCGCACAGGAGAAGCAGGTGACCTTGGCCATCGCCCGGCGCCTGGCGCGTCTTTGCAACCGCGAGCCGGGCATGCGCGCGGTGCTCATACGCGACGGCGATTACTTCATCCCGCTGCGCGACCGGGTCAAACGCGCCCGGGCGAAAAAGGCCGATCTGTTCGTCTCTCTTCATGCGGACGCCTTCCCCGACCGTCGTGCGGGCGGGTCTTCGGTGTATGTCCTGTCCCGCCACGGCGCCAGCAGCGAGGCCGCCCGCTGGCTGGCCGAGCGCGAGAATGCCGCCGATCTGGTGGGTGGGATCAGCCTGGATGACAAGGAAGAGCCCTTGAAGGCGATCCTCATCGATCTCTCCCAGAACGGCAGTCTGGAGGCGAGCCTCGATGTCGGGGGGCGGGTGCTCAACCGCCTGACCGGGCTCGGCCGGGTCCACCACACCGCCGTGCAGCGGGCCGCCTTCGCGGTATTGAAGTCCCCGGACATCCCCTCCATCCTGGTCGAGACCGCGTTCATCACCAATCCCGAAGAGGAGCGCAAGCTCGCCGATCCCGGCCACCAGGAGCGTCTGGCCGCGGGCGTGCTCGACGGCCTGCGAGCCTATTTCCTAGAGGCGGCCCCGCCCGGCACCCTGCTCGCGGAGATGAGGGAGTCGGGCAAGAAACCCAGGACGTCCATTCGCTGAGCCGCCGGCCAGGGGCAAACCGGGTCTAGCCACGGCGACGCGCACCCGGCCCCGGGCTTATACTGGGCAGGGCATGCCGATCGACCCGCGACGGATCCACATGCTACCCGAGATGGCCGTCAACCCGATCGCGGCCGGGGAGGTGGCGGAACGACCCGCCTCACCACGGACGCCGCGGTCTATCCCCTGAAACCCGCCGCATTCCATCCGGTTCACACGGGCTGCATCGAATCAATCGTATCTTACCCGATTGGCGCTCATAACGTTGCCGAACAAGTTGCAAATGACGTGGCAACCTTGCCTCCGGAGGCCCAGCAAGAGGTTCTCGATTTCGTTGGGTTCTTGCGCACGGCTGGTCGCCAGGGAGGCGCGCAAGGCCCCACTAGCGGCCTGGCGGCCTCAAATTCCTCCACCCATGGCCGGGTTAAATGCCCCCACCCGGGTGATGACGGGACGTGGGCACTTCAGACGCTCTAGCTGCGCTTGGCAACTCTCGCCGCGGCCTATTTGAGGCGCCAACTCTTGCCCTCGAACTGCAATGGGTGGCCGTGGGGCATGTTCTTTCGCATCGATGAATTTGCGGGTGGCGAGTTCGAGGATATCGCGTCTTGGTAACGGTGAGCTGTAGCTCCAATCGAGGCTTTTGAACGCGGCAAAGCTGGCGGCTTCGACGCGAGCGGCGAGGGCTCCGCCAGACAACGGGCGATGACCCGCGGCTCGCCGCGCGCGATCTTCCCCGCTCGTTCCACCTCCTCCGATGTCCACGGCCCCCCGAGGGAGTCGCAGAGGGTCCGCTCGACCGGGCCTTCGCGACCCCTGTGCGATGCAGACCCAGGCCCTTTTCCTCACGCCCCTTCAAACGATTCAGGTATTCCGTACCCCCCGGAATCCGCCAGGTGCGTTTACTGATAGCTTCCTGATTAGTTGGTGATCCCGACAAACCTGCTTGAACATGATTAACGCATTGCGAGCTGCATGGCGTTCTTTCGGGACAGGATGTAAATATGTCACAAACCGCTTGTGCGAAATGTCACTGACCAAGCGAAGCTGTACTTCGTATCCTTAGCCAGCCCTGGGCCGCCGACCCGTGCCCCGTGAAAGCCATCACGGGATCGGCCAAAGATCACGCGGTCACGATCCGCCATGACATCTGATGCTGACCATGATTCATTCCGAGAGCCAGCGATTTAGGCAAAGCACCGGATTCCACATGAGACACCCATCATTACGCCGGTACGCTCTTTCCGCTGCCATCCTGTCCTTGATCAGTTCATCCCTGATACACGAACCCGCGACGGCCGGGCAAGAACGCCCTAACGAGTGGCGAGTTTCACCGCGTCTTGCGCGAATCGCAAATCCGACTGCGGCGGACGCCCCCTCTGTGACGATGGGCAGAACGCTGTACCTGCGAGAATGCCAACATTGCCACGGACCAACCGGAAAAGGGGATGGGCCGATAGCGGCGGCTCTTGGCACAGCGGTCGCGAACCTTACGAGCTCCGAGGTTTTAGCGCAGTCCGACGGCACGCTTTACACGAAAATCAGGACCGGCAGATCCCCTATGCCCGGCTTCAAGAATCACCTAGCAAAGGAGGACATCTGGCATCTGATCGATTTCATCCGTCACGATTTCGGCCATGAGGGGATTCCGTCCAAGGCCGCTCCTGCGCCGGCCGACAATGGTGATAGCATATCTGCGATAAAGTCTCACGACAAACTGTTCAAGAAGGCCGAATTCCCTTCTGCGCAAGAGTGCGGCGCCTGCCACCTGCAAATCTATCGTGAATGGTCCGTGTCGCGACACGCCTTCGCTCAGATAAGTCCAACCTTTCTTGCCTACCAGGCGACTTTGGTGAAATTGACCAAGGGGACCCTGGGTGATTTCTGCGAACGATGTCACACCCAAGTGGGCATGTTTACCGGTGAGCCAATTCTCACCGCCAATAGCAATCGTGCGAAAGTGCCCTTAGAGGGGATCACCTGTGTCGTCTGTCACAGAGTTCCCGAGGCCTATGGCAAAATCACCGGCCGTTTTCCCCTCGAACCCGGCGATATCCGAAACCCAGTATACGGACCCCGCGAAGGTGATGAGCTGCGACGTGTGCTCGATTCCCATTCCGACGATCCCCCGAAAACCCATCGCGAGGCACGCCTTCTTGACCAGGTTTCCCAACCGGGGTTTTGTGCTCGCTGCCACGATGTACGCTTAGCTAACGGGATTCGGTTCGAGGACCTGTTCAGCGAATACAAACAAACACCGGCGGCTAAACGCGGCGTGAAGTGTCAAGGCTGTCATATGGGCCCGATCTCCGGCATCCCGTCGGAGTACCCGCCCGCTTCTGCAGCAATCGTCCGCGGTGCGCCAACCCGGCCCGCTAGGCGCACGAATCATATGTTCCCGGGACCCGATAGTTCCGTGGTCCATCCAGGCATCTTTCCCATCAACCCGGAGGCGCAGGAGTTTGCCACCCCAGAGGAGTGGTTGAGTTTTGACGTCGAAGCCGGATGGGGATCCGAAGCGTTCGAAAAGAGCGTGCCCGAAGGCGCACAATTTCCCGGAATTTGGGCAGATCCAGAGGAACGTGTTGCGGCCCGGGAACTTATCGACCGGCAATTGGCGCTACTGGCCGAGAACCGGACCCGTGCCACTACTTTATTGCGGAATGGCTATGGCCTCGGTGAAGTACGAATCGTTGAAAGAGAAAAAGGGCTCAAATTCGACGTCGAGGTCAAGAACCTGACCGACGGCCACAGTGTGCCCTCGGGGTTGATTGCCGAGCGCAACGTCTTCTTGCAGATCACAGTGACCGATGCCGACGGAACGGTACTGTTCCGCTCCGGCGACCTGGATCCTAACGGAGACGTTCGCGACACGCACTCCTTGTACGTGCACAATGGCGCCGTACCGCTGGACGAACAGCTCTTCAACCTGCGCTCTCCGATTCTGGTCCGTACGATTCATGGCGGAGAGCGCGAGCAGGTGATACCGGCCAATTACTCCTTGAATCCGTTGATCTTCACGCGGCCCTCCGACACACCGTCGGTACTGTTTGGCGGCACTCGCGAGCTTCGGCTGCAGAAGAAAAACATCGAGGCGCTGGGCCGTCGCTGGGCAAGTTACCACGTCCGTCCCGAGCTCCTCACCGGTCGAACGCCTTATCGTCTCAAGATCAAGCTCGTGGCGGGCCAGCTCCCTCCGCATTTGATCCATGCCATTTCGGGAGTGGGCTTCGAGTACGGACTGAGTGCGCGAGCCATCGGAGACAAACTAGTCGATCTTTACCGCGTACTTTGGGAGCGAAACGTTGTCATCGAGTAAGAAAGCGGTGGGACGGCGCCTGGGATCGCTCGCGATGCTCGCGATCTTCGCGAATGGTCTTGCTTTAGCACAAGGACATCAGCCGCAAGGCGGCCAGTCCAACGTACCGAAGACCCAGGATCAGGTAACGGAGACTACCGTTCCCGAAGGTCGTAGTGCGGTAGATTTCTATCCCGAGCGCGTGGTGACGGACGACGATCTATGGCGTCTGCCCGATGAGGTCGTGCAATATCCCGTAGATCCGGTAGAACGCTTGCAGCCGCTCCTCGAGATCGGTGACCCTTTTCTCGGAAGCGGGCCGATCTCGCCCGGTATTAAAACGCCGACCGGACAAATGCTACAACCATGGTTTCTGCTGTTCGGAACATTCCGGAGCGCTTTCCAGAGCTTCGAGAGCGACGATGTAAACACCATCGAATGGGCCAACCGGCTCGATCTGCACGGTAACCTAAACCTTTCGGGAACGGAGCGCCTGCTCTTCTCCATGCGGCCGATCGATCGTGAAACCGGAGACTATTCAGGCTACAATTTCGAGCCCGACGAAGATCAGGGTTGGCAGGAGGATTTCAACGCCAGGCTGACCCAACTTTATTTTGAGGGTGATTTCGGTGAGATCTTCCCGGGGTTGGATCCGACGGACTCCCGGGCCTTTGACGTGGGCTTTTCCATCGGTCGCCAGCCGGTACTAATCCAGGATGGGCTCCTGCTCAACGACATCATCGATATGGTGGGAATCACCCGCAACTCCCTAGTGTTCGAAGGTGTATCAAACCTCCGGATGACCGGAGTATTTGGCTGGAATCATATCAATCGAGGCAACAACGACCTAGCCGACAACAACAATGACCACGCTGCGCATCTGTTTGGTCTGTTCTCGGAAGCAGACACCGCATGGGATAACACCGTATCCCTGGATGTCGTCTATGTTGACGACGATCGCGATGGGAATGCCTGGTACCTGGGCGCCGCGTCGACCCAACGCTTCGGCTGGCTGAACACGACGTTCCGGGTTGCCGGGTCGGTTCCAGATGGGGAGGAAACGGCGACAGTGGGGCGCGGAGTGCTGCTACTCTCGCAACTGTCCGGCACGCTGCCTGGTTCCGACAGTGTCGCCTATTTCAATACATTCTGGAACATCGACCGGTTCACATCGGCAGCGCGGAGCCCGGATCAGGGGGGGCCTTTGGCAAACCTCGGCATCTTGTATGGCCCGGTGGGAATGGGTCGTTACGGGGTGCCTCTCGGGCAGCCGATTGACGATACCATTGGTATGGCAATCGGCTACCAGACGTTTCTCGGCGGAATCGATGGGCAAATTATCTTGGAGCTGGGTGCCCGCACCAGCACCAAGGGCGAGAGAGATGAAGGTGTCCTTGGTGTTGGCGCCCGCTATCAGCGCGCCATCGGCAAGCGCCATGTGCTGCGTTTGGATTCTTTTGTTGCCGGCCAAGAAGGAGACGGGCCTTCTTACGGATTGCGGATGGAGTGGATGATTAAATTCTGACGGAGAGTAGCTTTGGGAGCTCCCTTCTTCGTCGTTAATTGTTGCAATAGCGCTCGTTGACGAGGCGCGTGTGGCGTCGGTTGTGCGTATATGAGCGTGTCGGAGGTCTTGAGCCTTGATCCGGTCGGGCGGCACCTGGAGGTCGCGGCGAACCTATTCGGTCCGGGCGCAAGCCGCCTTGCGTCTATGCCCGTCATTGACCCGTTCGCGCCCGTTGACCGTGCTGCATCATGTCCCAAGGCCGGGATCCGAGCGGGAGGATCCCGCCATGACCGACACGCCGACGCACCACCAGCCGCCGCCGCCCGTGACGGCGCCCGCCGCCATCCCCCTGCCCAAGGCTCATAGCCTTCGATGCAGCGGTTGAGTTCAACGGATCGTATCTGGCGCGCTGCCGCACGGCGGATAAGATATGGTTCGTAGTGTGGCACATGCCCGAAGAATGTGAATATTGCCATCCAAGCTGTGAAATAAGTCACAGAGTTTCAGCCCTTGCTCGGGCTAGAATTCATCTTGGCGCACGGCAGGAGACGAGAGGCTCCGTCGATCTTGCTCGAGGCCCTGGTGCGCCGCTTGATGCTGATAGATGTCGTTTTAACACCCAACAAGACGAGAGGTAGCGATGATGGATCCGATATTATTCTGGAACGATGTTGCGCTCGAGGCGAATCGAGTGAGTCATACCAACGGCAGGAATGAGCAGACCGGCCCTACGCTGAGCGCGCGTGCTTTGGCCATCGTACATCTCGCGATGTACGATGCCTATGCAGGCGTGATCAACGATCCGAATCTGCCCGCCTATCTGCCCAGCTTGCCGGCGCCCGTGCCAGGGGCATCGGCGGACGCCGCGGTCGCCGCGGCGGCGCATGCGACGCTATCGAAGTTGTTCCCGAGCCAAAAGCCCGTTTTCGACCAAAAGCACATGGAAGCGGGCCTCACCGGCACCGGTCCCGACTTGAATGCGGGCCACGAGTTTGGGCTCGCGGTCGCGGAAAAGCTGCTCGATGATCGCAAGGACGATCCGGGCGCCGGCGACGACGGCTACGCGGCGTCGATGGCGCGCGGCGCGCATCGGGTTGACCCGGATAATCCCACTCAAGGCTTTCACGCGCCCTTCTACGGCGCTCGGTGCAAGGGTTTCGCGGTCACTGCTCGCCATGAGCTGGATCCTCCACCGCAGCCGGGAACGGCCGCCTATATCCAGGCGCTCCGCGAGGTGCGCAGCAAGGGGATCGCGCCTGAGCTCATGGGGACCGTGCCTGCAATCGACGCTCTTCCCCTACCTCCGTTCACGCGCCGCACCGTGGACGAAACCTTGATCGGGATTTATTGGGGCTATGATGGCGCGAAGGGTCTGGGTACGCCGCCCCGCTTCTACAACCAGATCGTACGAGTGATCGCCGCGGCGCGGGGCAATACCGTCGCACAGAACGCCCGGCTGTTCGCGTTGCTCAACGTCGCCATGAGCGATGCCGGCATCCTGGCTTGGGATCAGAAGTATTGCCATGATTTTTGGCGGCCTGTGGTCGGCGTCCGCGAGCACGATGCGTCCCTGGGCCCATCGGGCACGGGTAATAACAACATCGACAATAACAGCCACACCCTTTGGTTGCCGCTGGGCGCACCCAACACCAACTCGACGGCCAAGAATTTCACGCCGCCCTTCCCGGCCTATCCCTCGGGTCACGCCACTTTCGGGGCCGCGGCGTTCCACATGACCCGACTCTTCTACGGTCGGCCGCCGGGAGATCGCGCCCCGGACGATCTGCTCGACGGTCTGACATTCGTGTCCGAGGAGTTCAACGGAGTCAACACCGACAACAAGGGAACGGTACGGCCGCGACACGTTCGTAACTTTCCGGGCGGGTTGTGGCAGGCGATCGAGGAGAACGGCCGTAGCCGCGTGTTTCTGGGCGTGCACTGGGTGTTTGACAGCTTCGCGGTGACGGGCAGTGGCAGTGTTGACCTTACGCAAAACGTCGGCGGCGTGCCGCTCGGCCTCACGATTGCCGAGGACATTTTCCTTGCGAGCCAGGCCGCCAATTGGAAGTCGCCGGTCGACCCCAGGCCGGTAGGCACTTTCTGTTGACCTGAAGGAGCTGTGCGTTCGTTCCGAGCGAACGCTTGGCCTTCGCGTGTTTTGAAGTCCCCCTCCCACTCGGGCGAACCTCGAGCGGGGGGGGCGATGCGCGGGGCTTGGGTGGGCTCCCCGAGGTATTCGAGGAGCCGCTGAACGGAAGCCGTCCCGGTGATCAAGGCGATCCGCATCGGCGCGCGACAGCGGGGCAAGTGAGCGGGTTCGAGGAGACCCCTACACAAACCTCCCCGGATTCCGCTGCGCTGTCTCCGGGCTACCTGCTGAACCATGTGCCAGGGCATGAGTTGAGCGACGGTGACCCGGGCTTATACTGGGCGCGCCATGCCGACCGGCGCGCGACGGATCCAGATACTACCCGAGGTGGTCATAAACCAGATCGCGGCGGGGGAGGTGGTGGAACGCCCTGCCTCGGTGGTCAAGGAGCTGGTCGAGAACAGCCTGGATGCCGGCGCCGACGAGGTCTTGGTGGACGTCGAAGACGGCGGCTGCCGTCTCATCCGGGTGCGCGACAACGGTGTGGGTATCGAGGCCGAGGATCTGCCGCTCGCCCTGTCCCGTCATGCCACGAGCAAGATCGGCGGCTTCGATGACCTCGTGTCGCTGGCGAGCCTCGGGTTCCGGGGGGAGGCGCTACCCAGCATCGGTTCGATCTCGACCTTGATCCTATCCTCGCGGGTGCGTGACAGCGAGGCCGGGTGGACCATCCGCACCACCGGTGGCATGGGCATGATGGGACCGCTGCCCACGCCCCACCCGCCCGGTACCTCGGTCGAGGTCCGCGATCTCTTCTTCAACACCCCGGCGCGGCGCAAGTTCCTGCGTAGCGAGCGCACCGAGCTCCAGCAGATCCAGGACTGGCTCAGACGCCTCGCGCTCGGCCGCGTCGAGGTCCGGTTTTCACTGCACCATAATCGCCGGAACGTCCTGAACGTCCGCAAGGCGGCAGGTCCTCTGGATATCGTGGAGCGGCTGCAACGCCTGGGCGGGGCGCCGCTCGAGGCCGCCGTGGCCGTGGACGAGACGGCCGCCGCCATGCGGCTCCGGGGTTGGATCTGGCGCGCTCCGGCGGGCGGCAGCGGACAGGAGATCAAGTACCTGTATGTGAACGGCCGCGCGGTCCGCGACCGTGCGGTCCAGCACGCCTTGTGGACGGCCGCCGAGCACAGCGACTGCACGGGCCAGTTCGCGGCCTATTTGCTCTATCTCGAAATGGATCCGGCGGACGTCGACGTCAATGTCCACCCGCAGAAGCTGGAGGTCAGGTTCCTGGACGGCCGCTCGGTGCATGACTTCGTGCTGAGCGCCGCCAAACGGGCCTTGGCCGGCGTCGGCTCGGTCGCGATGCCGTCTCCGAGTGCGGCCGGGAGCCTTGCCCGGACCCCGCCGGTTCCCAAGCTCAGAGAAGCCCCGGGCGCGTACTACACGGCGGCCAAGCCGCGTTCCCCGGCACCCGCCGCCGCGCGTGCCCCTCGGGCGGTCGCACTCGTCGGGGCGCGGTATCTGATCACCATGGACGCGGCCGGCGTCACGGTGATCGACGGTGCCGTGGCGTTGCGCCGGCTGTTCGCCGAGTGGGCCCGGCGGGGGTCGGCCGTGACCCGGACCCTGCTCATTCCGGAACGTCTCGATCTGGGCGAGGTCGCGATCGATACCCTCGAGGGGCACGCGGCGCTCCTTTGCCGGATGGGCCTGGACCTCGAACGGGCCGGCTCCGACGCGCTCTTGGTGCGCGGGGTGCCCGGGGCGCTGCACCTCGCCGGCTACGAAGCCTTGATACGGGACGTGGTCACGGCACTCGCCGGCCGGAGTGCGGCGCCGGAACCGGATGCGGGACTGCCGGCGGTCCTGGCCGCGCACGCCCTGCGTGCTGCCGGGGCGTCCTCCCCCGAGGCGCTCTGGGGCACGCTGCGCGACTTGGCGGCGGTGGGCTACGGCGAAGGGGGGACGGTGACGCCCGGTCTTCGGCGGCTCACCGAGGGAGACCTGGCCAGACTGGTGAGCGGCGCGGCGCCGGAGGACGGTGCCCCCGACGCGCCATGAGCGGCGCGCCCGACCCGGGTGGCAGAACGGCGCCGGTCGTGTTCCTGATGGGGCCGACCGGGGCCGGCAAGACGGCGCTCGCCCTGGGGCTGGCGGCACGGCTGCCCGTGGGGATCGTGAGCGTCGATTCCGCCATGATCTACCGCGGGCTCGACATCGGCACCGACAAACCCGGAGCCGCCGTGCTGGCGCGCTTCCCCCACCGGCTCATCGATATACGCGACGTGGATCAAGCGTATTCGGCCGCGGAGTTCCGCCGCGACGCGCTCTCGGCGATCCGGCACCTCCTCACCCACGGCCGTATTCCGCTCTTGGTGGGGGGGACGGGGCTGTATTTCCGGGCCTTGGAGCACGGGCTCTCGGCGCTGCCCGGCGCCCACCGCGAGGTGCGGGAGCGGCTTTCGAGCGAGGCCCGGCGCGACGGCTGGCCGCGGCTGCACCGGCGTCTGGCGGTGCTGGACCCCGAGGCCGCGGCCCGCATCCACCCCCACGATGCAAAGCGCATCCAGCGGGCGCTCGAGGTGTGCGAGGTCACGGGCGACCCGCTCACGACGCTCCTCGCCCGCGATACGCAGGAACCGCTGCCCTATCGGGTCATCAAGTTGGTCATTGCCCCTCAGGACCGCGAGCGCCTGCACGCCGGCCTCCGGCAACGGTTCCTGGGCATGCTGGAGCGCGGTCTCATCGACGAAGTGCGGCGGGTCCTTCGGCGCACGGATGCCCGCGACGCCTGGCCGGCCATGCGGCTCGTGGGCTATCGCCAGGTCTGGGAGCACTTAACGGGCAGGTGGGATCGGAACGCCCTAGTGGAGCGGGCGGTGATCGCGACCCGGCAGCTCGCCAAGCGGCAGATGACGTGGTTGCGGGCCGAGCGCGGGGCCGTCAGGTGGGACAGCGACGACCCTTGCCTGCTCTCCAACGCCCTCATGTGGCTTACCGATGAGCTTCCGGGGACGTCTCGCTAGACGCCCCGAGTAGCCTCTGGAACATCGATCACAGCAGGACGTTCTAGTGAAACGCGGCGGTGCGCTCGGTCGCTCACCGGAACAACCCCCGGGGAATGGGTCTAATTCCCTCGACGCGCCTGGGATCGAGTACAATCCTACCATCCGGGTCCGGGGGGCGCGGGAGGGTCGTCGGCTCGCGGGAGCTCGGATCCCTACCGGGAGCCTACTCGGCGGGATCGCCGCCGGCCCACGCCGATCGTTGCGCATTCGGGACCGCCATATCGCGTAGGGCCCGGCACCGAAGAATTCAAAAGACGAAACGAGCAGGAGTCTTCTTTATGAGCAAGGGGCAGTCACTCCAAGAGCCGTTCCTGAACGCCTTGCGCCGCGAGCATGTGCCGGTGTCGATCTACCTCGTGAACGGCATCAAGCTTCAGGGCCAGATCGAGTCCTTCGACCAGTTCGTGGTGTTGTTGAAGAACTCGGTGAGCCAGATGGTCTACAAGCATGCAATCTCCACCATCGTCCCTTCGCGCAACGTCAAGCTCCCGAGGGAAGATGGGGAGGGGGAAGAGGCGCAGCCCTAGCCCATAGGCCGGTTCGCCGGCCGCCGCGTCAGTCCTTGTCTCAACGACCCCAAGCTCGGCAACGTGCCGTCCTGGTCGACCTCGACGCCGGGGACCCGGCGCGCGGAGGGGCGCTTGCCGAGTTTCGGGACCTGGTGCGCTCGGCCGGGGTCTCCGAGGTGGCTCTCGTGTGCGGCGCCGGGAAGCCCCCGGCGCCGCGCTATTACGCCCGCACCGGCAAGGCGATGGAGATCAAGCAGGCGGTCCGCCAGGCGCGCGCCGATGTGGTGCTCGTCAACCACGAGCTCAATCCGGGTCAGGAGCGCAATCTGGAACGTCTCCTGGAGTGTCCGGTCCTCGATCGCAGCGCCGTGATACTGGATATCTTCGCGCAGCGGGCACGCACCTTCGAGGGCAAGCTCCAAGTCGAGCTGGCGCAGTTGCAGCATCTCTCCACGCGTCTGGTACGGGGCTGGACGCACCTCGAACGCCAGAGCGGTGGCATCGGTCTCAGGGGCCCTGGCGAGACCCAGCTCGAAACCGACCGCCGCCTGATCAAGCGCCGCATCCGAGAGCTTCGCGGTCGATTGGAGACGCTCAGGCGGCAGCGCGCCCTCGGCAGAAAGGCCAGGCGGCGTGCGGGCCTCCCGACCGTGCTCCTGGTCGGCTATACCAACGCCGGGAAATCGACCCTGTTCAACCGCCTGACCCAGTCCTCGGTGTATGCCGCGGACGTCCTGTTCGCGACGCTCGACCCGACCTTGCGGCGCGTCGAGCTTGCGGGGGCGGGTCCGGTGATCGTCGGGGATACGGTGGGCTTCATCCGTGATCTGCCCCACGAGCTTGTCGCCGCGTTTCGCGCCACCCTCGAGGAAGTAGGCGACGCCGATCTCCTGCTCCATGTCATCGATGCCGGCGCACCGCTCTGCGAACAGGCCGTGCAGATCGAGGTCGTGCGGCGCGTCATCGCACAGATCGGCGGCGAGGGGCTCCCCGTCATCGAGGTGTACAACAAGATTGACCGCGTCCCGGCCCGCGTTGCGGCCATCGAATCCGGTGCCGAGGAGTGCACGACGCGCGTCTTCCTCTCGGCCGCGGAAGGGGTCGGCCTAGATCTCTTGTGCCGGGCGATCGCGCTCCGGTTCGAGGGCGGGCGTATCCATCGCTGGCTGAACCTCCCGGCGCGGGCCGGTCGGCTGCGATCCTGGCTATACAACCAGGGTGCAGTGCGGGAGGAACACGCCGACGAGCGCGGCGGCTGGTTCTTGAGCGTCACGGTGGGCCCGCGGGTAGAGAGGCGCCTGTCACGATTCGACGTCTTGGAGCAAGCTTGCGGCGCCCCGGCCAGGTCCGTATGATACCGGCCAGAATGGCGAATCGAGACGACATCGATGGGGGCCCAGCCGATGGCTTGGAATGAACCGGGGGGTCGCCGCGACAAAGACCCCTGGGGAGGACGCGGTAACGGCAGCGGGCCGCCTGATCTGGATGAGGCGTTCCGTAAGCTTCAGGCCAAGATCAAGGGCTTGTTCGGCGAGCGGGGCCCGATCTCGGGGGGTGGCGGAAGCGGCGGCGGCGGCGGCGGGGGCGGCTCGCCCGCGTTGTGGATCGTCGCCCTCGTCGCCTTGGTGGTGTTCGCCGTTTACGAGTCCGTTTACCTCATCGAGGCCGCCGAGCGTGCGGTGGTGACGCGCTTCGGCGCTTATGTCACGACCCTCACCCCCGGTCTCAACTTCCGTTGGCCGCCGCCTATCGAGCGGGTGGAGAAGATCAATATCGACCAGATCCGGTCGGTGGGCCAGAAAGGCGCAATGTACACCGAGGACGAGAACATCGTGGATGTCGAGCTCAATGTGCAATATCGCGTAAAAAGCGTCGAAGACTTCGCCTTCAACGTGGTCGGTCCGGACGCCACGTTGGAGCAGGTCACCGAGAGCTCGGTGCGTGGCGTCATCGGCGAAAACAAGATGGACTTCATCGTGACCGAGGGTCGTATGCAAGTCGCAGCGGAAATCCGCGAGGCGATCCAGGACCTCCTGGATCAATATCAAGCCGGTGTGGAGGTCACGAGCGTCAACATGCAGCCGGCCAAGCCGCCCGAGGAGGTCAAGAGCGCCTTTGACGATGCCATCAAGGCCCGTGAAGACGAGCAGCGTTTCATCAACGAGGCCAAGGCCTACGTGAGCGAGGTCCTGCCCAAGGCGGAAGGGCAGGCCGCCCGCCTCCGGGCCGACGCGGAGGGCTATAAGTCGCAGGTGATCGCGCAATCCGAGGGTCAGGCAAGCCGCTTCACGCAGGTCCTCGCGGAGTACGAGAAGGCACCGGAGGTGACCCGCGAGCGGCTCTATCTGGAAACCGTGGAGTCCGTCCTGGCCAACTCTCCCAAGGTGTTGCTCGATGTCGAGGGGGGTAACAACCTGATCTATCTGCCGCTCGACAAGCTCTTCGAGCACCCGCGGGTGTCGCAGGATACCGTCGCGGCGCCAACCCGATCCGGCGCGCAAGGGGAGCCTCTGGCCTCCGATCAGGCGTCCGCGCCGCCCGCGGACGGGCGCAGCCGCGGGACCCGTTAGATGCGCGGCTCACCTCTCCTGATCGTGGCGCTTGTGCTCGTCGTAGCCCTACTGGGCTGGGGCTTCGTGTTTACCGTGGACCAGCGGGAGCTCGCGGTCCTGCTGCGTTTCAAGGAGATCCAGCGCTCGGACTTCGAACCGGGGCTGCATTTCAAGATCCCGCTCGTCAATGAGGTCGTAAAATTCGAAAAACGCTTGATGAGCCTGGACTCGCCCCAGCCGGAGCGCTTCCTGACCAGTGAGAAGAAGGACGTCATCGTCGATTCGTTCGTGAAGTGGCGGATCGCGGACGTCGAGAAATACTACCGGAGCACGCAGGGGGATGTGCGGCGCGCGGGCATGCTCCTGTTCCAGCAGATCAACGACAGTCTGCGCGCGGAGTTCGGCAGGCACACGATCCGGGAGGTGGTCGCCGGCGCGCGCGGCGGGGTCATGCAAAGCGTCACCGAAGCGGCACGCGCCAAGGGCGATGAGCTCGGTGTCAAAGTCGTCGATGTCCGCACCAAGCGCATCAATCTCCCGGAAGAGGTCAGCAACGCCGTCTATGACCGCATGCGGGCGGAACGCGGACAAGTGGCGCAGGAGTTGCGCTCGCGCGGCGGCGCCCAGGCCGAGACCATTCGGGCGAATGCCGATCGGCAGCGGACCGTGGTCCTGGCCGAGGCTTATCGGGATGCCGAGCGCACCCGTGGGGCCGGTGACGCGCGTGCCGCCGAGGTGTACGCCTCGAGCTATAGTCGCAATGCGGAGTTCTTCGAGTTTTATCGCAGCCTCATCGCCTATAAGACGAGCTTCGCGAAGCACCAAGACATCCTGGTGCTGGAGCCGAAGTCGGAGTTCTTCCATTATTTCAAGAAACCCACCGCGCCCTGAGGCGGTGGCTGGGGACAGTGCGGCTGGGGGCGATCCGTGACCCATGATCGCCGGTTCGCCTCGTGTCCGGGGGCCCCGACCCGCCGGCGGTGATGAATCATGTGGCGCCAGTTCCTGGTCGCTCTCGGTCTCATGCTGGTCCTGGAAGGCATCCTGCCCTTCCTGCATCCCGATGCCGCCCGGAGGTTCCTGCACGAGGCCTCCAAGCTCGACGACCCTACACTCCGGTTCCTCGGTCTCAGTTGCATGGTGGTGGGTGTCTTGGTCTTGTACCTGTTCAACTAACTAACTAACTTTCATGATTCGATTGACGCAGCGCCCCTGATTATGAAATAATTCAAAAATCGCGGCTTTGGCTGCGAGGGGTTTTGTCGTCTGGGATCTGTGTTATTTCACGCTAAGAGGTTGTGAAAAAACCGTCGCGAGCGAGCGCAGTAGGTTTCTTCACGGACTCTGAGAGCATGAGCGTCGAGGATCGCTGGCTGCTCCCCGAGGGCGTCGGGGAGGTGCTGCCGCCGGAAGCGGAGCGCCTGGAGACCTTACGGCGCGCGATCGTCGATCTGTTCCAGAGCTGGGGCTACGAGCTCTGTGTGCCACCCCTCATCGAATACCTGGAATCGCTGCTCACCGGGACCGGGCGCGATCTCGATCTGGAGACCTTCAAGGTCACGGACCAGATAAGCGGCCGGCTCATGGGAGTGCGCGCGGACATGACCCCACAGGTGGCGCGCATCGATGCCCACCGCCTCAGGCGCGAGACCCCCACGCGCCTGTGCTATCTGGGCCCGGTCTTGCGCACCCGGCCGCCCGGCCTCGGCGGTTGCCGAAACCCGTTGCAGATAGGTGCCGAGCTCTATGGCCATCGCGGTCTGGAAAGCGATGTGGAGGTCGTGTGCCTCATGCTGGAGACGCTCAAGACCGCCGGCCAGGACGGGATCTGCGTCGATCTCGGCCACATGCAGGTGTTCCGCGCACTGGCCGATCGGGCCGGTCTCGATCGCGAGCAGAAGGGCTTGCTGTTCGACGCGCTGCAGCGCAAGGCCGCGCCCGAGATCGATGACTATGTGGAACGGTGGCGTGTTCCGGCCGAGATCGCCCGGCTCATTTCCGCATTGCCCGAGTTGAACGGCGATGCCGAGGTGCTCGAAGGATCCCTGCGCGCCGTCTCCGGTGCGGGCCGCGAGGTCCGGGCAGCGATCCATGACTTGGGCGAGATCGGTGCGCAGGTGAGCGAGCGGTATCCCGAGGTCCGGGTCCATTTCGACCTCGCCGAGCTGCGCGGCTATCACTACCATTCCGGCGTCATGTTCGCCGCCTACACGGCGGGGCAAGGCCAGGCCCTGGCGAAAGGCGGCCGTTACGACGATATCGGCGCGGTCTTCGGGCGCGCCCGACCGGCAACGGGCTTCAGCACCGACCTCAAGCTCTTCGTCGGCAGCGCCGCGGCCACGGATCGTCGGCGACCGAGCGTCTTCGCCCCCTGGCCCATGGACCCCAAGCGCACCGACCCCAGGCTCACGGACCTCATCGGGCGGCTCCGGTCCGAGGGCAGACGGGTGGTGTGCGGCCTGCCGGGCCAGGTGGGGGGGGCCGCCGAAATGGGCTGCGGTGAGCGGCTCGACCTATGCGATGGGCAGTGGGTCGTGAACCCGGTCTAGACCGGAGGGGGGCGATGGCAAGGAACGTCGTGGTGGTCGGCACCCAGTGGGGGGACGAGGGGAAGGGCAAGGTCGTCGATCTCCTCACCGAGCACGTGGGTGCGGTGGTGCGGTTTCAAGGGGGGCACAATGCCGGGCATACCGTGGTCATCGACGGCACCAAGACCATCCTGCACCTCATCCCCTCCGGGATCTTGCGAGACGCGGTGCGGTGCCTGATCGGCAACGGCGTCGTGGTCTCGCCGCAGGCGCTCTGCGAGGAGATCCGCATGCTGGAGCAGCAGGGCGTCGCGGCGCGCGGGCGCTTGTTCGTCAGCGAGGCCTGTCCGCTGCTCCTGCCCTACCATGTGGCGCTCGACCAGGCGCGCGAAGAGGCCCGCGGCACGGCCGCCATCGGCACCACCGGGCGTGGGATCGGGCCTGCCTACGAGGATAAGGTGGCGCGCCGCGCCCTGCGTGTCGGCGACCTCCTGCATCGCGAACGCCTGGCCGCCAAGCTCGGCGAGGTCCTCGACTTCCACAACTTCGTCCTCAAGCACTTCTACCAGCGTGCGCTGCTGGACTTCTCGGCGGTGCTCGACGAGGCCCTGACCTTGGCCGAGGCCATCATGCCGCTCATCGCGGATGTCACCGAGCTGTTATTCGAGCATCAAGCGCGCGGCGACAACATCCTGTTCGAGGGGGCGCAGGGGACCCTGCTCGACATCGACCATGGAACCTACCCCTATGTGACCTCCTCGAACACCACGGCCGGCGGGGCCGCGACCGGCTCCGGGGTCGGCCCGCGGTGCTTCGATTACGTGCTCGGTATCACCAAGGCCTACACCACCCGCGTGGGCTCGGGCCCCTTTCCCACGGAGCTGTTCGACGAGCTCGGTGCATACCTGGCGCGCCGCGGACATGAGTTCGGGGCCACCACCGGTCGGCCGCGGCGCTGCGGTTGGTTCGACGCCGTGGCCTTGCGCCGGGCCTGCCGGATCAACAGCGTCTCGGGGCTGTGCATCACCAAGCTCGATGTCCTGGATGGCCTGGATACCATTCGCGTCTGTACCGGGTATCGCTACCAAGGGCGGTTGCTGGCGACCGTACCGGCGGGCGCCGAGGCCATCGCCGGCTGTGAGCCGCTCTATGAGGATCTGCCGGGCTGGAGCGCTTCGACCAGCGGCGTCACCGAGTACGAACGGCTGCCCATACACGCCAGGGCCTATCTGGAACGCCTGGCGGCGATCACCGATTGCCCGATCGACCTCATCTCGACCGGCGCCGATCGCGCCGAGACCATCGTGCTCAAGCGGATATTCGATTGAGCCAGGCGATTGATCGAGGCGATGGGCTTTTCAAGAGACGCCTTATCGACCACAGATGAAATACGGCAAGACCATCGTCTGCTTCGCAAACTCACGAAAGACCTCGGGTCGCTGCATCGCGGGCAAGGAGTGGCACAACGGCACCTCAGGAGAATGGGTGCGTCCCGTAAGCACGCGCCTTACACACGAAGTCTCTGAAGAAGAGAGACGCTTCGAAGACGGGCGCGATCCACAGCTACTCGATATTGTCCTCATTCCCTGCGAAAGCCATCAGCCCCTGCCGCACCAGCGCGAGAATCATGTAATTGATCCCGAGTACTACTGGGCAAAGCACGGAACACTGGCATGGAAGGACATCTCCGGCTGGCTCGATTATCCCAGCACTCTATGGGGTACCGGCCAAAGCAGCTACGCCGGCCTCAACAACCGCGTGTCCATTGGACAGGAAGATGGCTCATCGCTTTACCTCGTACGAGTCGAACGCGTGCGGCTCTTGGTGGGGCGCAAAGCACCGGAGTATCCTGACTCGAAGCGCGCCGTGAGCGGCAAGTTCACCTACCGAGGCACGACGTATCGCATGGATGTAACCGACCCAGCCATAGAGCGGATGTATCTGAGCCAGGCTGATGGTCAATATGACATCGCCAAGCCCGTTCTCTGCGTCAGCCTTGGCGACGCGTATCAAGGCTACTTCTACAAGCTTGTGGCAGCAGTCTTGTACGCAGAGCGGTTCGAGTGAATCGAATGCTTTTTACCATCGGCCATTCAAACCATGAGATAGAGGCCTTCATAGGGCTTCTTCGCAGGCATGGGGTCTCAGCACTTGGCGATGTGCGTTCCCATCCTTATAGCCGCTTTGTTGCGCAGTATTCCCGTGAGCCCTTACAGGCGGCATTGGCTCAAGCTGGTGTTTCTTATGTATTTCTTGGTAAGGAGCTAGGCGCGCGGAGTGAGGATCCGGCTTGTTACAGACAAGGCAAGGTTCAGTACGACTGCTTGGCCCGACAGCCTCGCTTCGCTGCGGGAATAAGACGGGTCATGGAGGGCATGCAACGATACAGCATTGCTCTAATGTGTGCCGAAAAAGACCCTCTGGAATGTCACCGATCCCTGTTGGTAGCGCGCAAGCTCTGTGACGCAGGAGTAGAGATCGCCCACATTCACGCAGATGGTTCGCTGGAAAACCATAGGACTTTGGAAACTCGCCTACTAGCGGTGTGCAAGCTGCCTGAAGGTGACATGTTCAATCCGCGGGAAGAGTTCGTTTCGGAGGCCTATATGATCCAAGGGGACCGGGTCGCCTATCAGGACAAGAGCATGGAGCAGCTTGAGGGGGCTTCAGCGTCATGAAACTGTTCACCATCGGATTCACGAAGAAGAGTGCAGAGCAGTTCTTTACTCGGTTGAAGCAACCCGGCCTGCAGCGCGTCGTGGACACTCGGCTCAACAACGTTTCACAACTGGCAGGTTTCACCAAGAAGGAAGACCTTCGATTTTTGTTGCGTGAAATCAGCCACATGGACTACGTGCATCTACCAACGTTAGCCCCCACTCAGGAGATGCTGGACGTCTACAAGAAGAACGGCGGCGATTGGGCAACCTATGAGAGGCAGTTCTTGGCATTGATGGCCGAGCGCCAGATAGAAGCAACTGTAGATAAGAGCCTACTTGCGGGCGCGTGCTTACTTTGCAGCGAGCCAACGCCCCACCATTGCCATCGTCGGCTTGTCGCCGAGTATCTACTGGAGAAGTGGGGAGATGTCGGTATTCAGCATCTTTGAGGGGGATGCATTCCGGGAAGCTGGAGCCTGGGAACCAGTAAAAGCGCATCCTGTAAGGGAAAAGCCATGACCGTTTATGAACGTACAGTTGCCAAAATACAGCGATTACCCGAGCCACTGCTCGAGGAAGTCAGCGACTTCGTGGACTTCCTTCTCGTCAAACAGGATCAGACGCAGTGGGAGTTATGGACCAACTTTCGCGAGGCGCTCGACCTAGCGGAATCAGACTTTTCCGATTACTTACACAACTTGGAAATGTATGAGGAGGGCTTAGCCCGTGGAGACATCCGATGGTGACGGTTGTCTGGGGGATGTGATCGTGTGTGACCTGACCCCTGTACTCTAAAAGGTGGAGGGGCCGCACCAGGGAAGGTCGGAACGGCGAGCAGAAGAGCCGAGTGGTCAAGACCAATGACTCTGAGTTGTCCGGCTGTCACCGAACCGTCACACTACGACCCGATACTGGCGCTTTACCACGATGAACGGAGCGCAAGCCATGAAGCACTACCCCGCGATCCTCGCAACAAGCGTTGCCCTTTTCGGTTCGCAAGCCGTCCTGGGAGCGGATCAGGTCGACCCCGGCCTGAAGGACTACAGCAAGGCCAGCGGGGTCTCGGGCACTCTGTCGAGCATCGGCTCGGACACCTTGAACAACCTCATGACGTTATGGACCGAAGAGTTCAAGCGCCTGTATCCCAATGTCACCATCCAGGTCCAGGGCATGGGGTCCTCGACCGCCCCGCCGGCGCTCACCGAGGGCACGGCCAACCTCGGCCCCATGAGCCGCGTCATGAAGGACGTGGAGATCGAGTCCTTCGAATCTAAGTATGGCTACAAGCCCACGGCCGTGCCCGTCGCCATCGATGCCCTGGCGGTGTACGTGCACAAGGACAACCCCATCAAGGGCCTGACTATCGCGCAAGTCGACGCCGTGTTCTCGGCGACCCGAAAGTGCGGATACGGCGAGGACATCATCAATTGGGGCCAGCTCGGATTGAGCGGCGAATGGGCATCCCGGACCCTGCAGCTCTATGGCCGCAATTCGGTGTCGGGGACCTATGGTTATTTCAAGGAGAACGCCCTGTGCCAGGGTGACTTCAAGGACACCGTCAACGAGCAACCCGGCTCGGCCTCGGTGGTGCAGGGGGTGACCAAGTCCATCAACGGGATCGGATATTCCGGGATCGGGTACAAGACCTCGGGCGTGCGCGCCGTACCGCTCGCGAAGCTGGAAGGGGAGGCGCCGGTCGAGGCCACCTCGGAGAACGCCATCAGCGGCAGCTATCCGCTGTCGCGGTTTCTCTATGTCTATGTCAACAAGCACCCCAACAAGGCGCTGGCCCCGCTCGAGGGGGAGTTCCTGAAGATGGTGCTGTCCAAGAGCGGCCAGGGGGTCGTCATCAAGGACGGCTACGTCCCTCTCCCCGGCACCGTGGCCGACAAGGAACTGGCGACCCTGTTCTAGCCCGGATTTCTCACCACCACTCTGCTGCGACCGCCGATCCGCACGCTTGCTACCACAGCACAGTTACGCGATAGCGTTGAAAGATGGGGTCGCAGGTTACCACGGTGAAACCTTCAAGCCGGGCCTGCGCGATCAGCAGGCGGTCGAAGGGATCTTTGTGCGGTCCGGGTAAGCGGCCCGCCGCGAGCGCATGGGGCAGGGAGATCGCAACGGGCTTGAAACCTTCGCGGCGGAGGTGCTCATCCAGTCCATCGACAAAAGCGGCGGCTACCGGTAACTTCCCGAGACGATATTTCGTGGCAATCTCGAAGGCGCTCGCGCTGCTGACGAACGCCTCGTTGTCCGGGTCGGCGAGCGCATCGTGGGCATCTGCGGAGAGCATGGGGAGACTCCCCAGCCACCAGATCAGCACGTGGGTGTCCAGCAAGAGGTTCACGTCTGGCGCAGCGGATCCTGCTCGTAGCCATTTTCCATCACCTCCAGCATGTCCTCTGGCAATGGGTCGAAGAAGGCGTCGGACCATTGGATAAGCTCTTTCAGGCGTCCGGGTTCGCGCTTCGGCTTCGCGATCGGGACTAGCTTGGCGATGGGTTTTCCGGCCTTGGCAATGATGATCTCTCGCCCGCGGCGGCGGCCTCCAGTAGGCGCGAGAGGTGGGTCTTGGCTTCGTGTACGTTGACCGTAGTCATGGCCTGTGTTCCGAAAACTTAGCTAAGTATATTAGCTTAGTCTCGTGGGTGAATCAAGCGAGCGTAGGGCGCGTGTCCGCGCCAACTCATCGCCGAAGTCAGCGCCGTCGAGTGATTCGATGTTGCTTCCCCAATTTGCTGGCAGCCACTCCTATTTGACAGATCGATGGAAGCTCGACTACAGCCAATGGCTCACCCGTGCCACATACCCATGCTTCACCGGGTTCCAATGGGTGTAATCGATGCCGCGGTTGAAGTCGGCCTCATCGCGGATGAGATGTTCCCAAAATCGATGCTGCCATCACGTGCCTTGGTTCCGTATTCTGCGGCACGCGTTCATCCATTCAGGTCGATTGAGTCTCGTTTGGCAGCGCTGCGTGACCACCCGCTTGATGACACGCCATCATACCGCGAAATGGCGTGGGCACGCGCCCTAATGGAATGGACTCCACCCTCCTACCTTAACGGCATCATAATGTGCCACGCTAGAAGAGGTTGTCGGTACGGTCCACGAGCTGGGGGGTTGAGGCCTTGGTCTTGCGCTACCCATCTTCCCAGAATCGGGGCGGGGGGGATGCTCCTATCCGTTGGCCGGTCTCCGTGTGGACAGCCCGTGGATTTCGCCAAAAAGCGGCGAACATGTGGACCGCTTGTGGACGGCAAACAGCGCCGCCCACAACCGGCCCACATTAATCCACCGGCTGCCCACACTCCGCCGGAACAGCCGCCGTGCAGATCCTTCACGATCACAATCACAAATTTGATTGACTATTTAAACAACACACAGATTCTGCTGAGGAGGCCTAAAAGTGTTACCCTGTCCCACGACCGTTCAGTCTCTAGCGGCCATAACAGGTAGAGGAGGA
>JBOIDT010000026.1:0-29088 GCA_050740755.1 Gammaproteobacteria bacterium | reverse complement strand
TCGCACCGTCTTAGATACTTAACGTTCCGAATGCTGAACACAACAACCACTCGAACAAATTTATTTCATGCGCAAATTCAATAAGCTTTAAGCGCCAGCTTGTTCACTCCCCTGGCAGGGGGAGGGCTAGGGTGGGGGTTGAGCGCTGCGGGCTGCGTCATTCCGATCGGACGCGCTCGACCCCCATCCTATCCTTCCCCCTTCCAGGGGGAAGGGACGACGAATTTCAAATGTCGTTGGCTAGGCTTTCGGTGTACAAAGAACCGACACAAGGTTGGCCCTTGGTATTAAACCGTAGGCGTGTAGCGATCGCCCGCGACTGCGCGCTGCCTAGAAATTCGCCATGGTGTAATACCTGTACCTAGATTACCCCCCAACCCTGCCGCCATCGCACCCGCCATCAGCGATAGAGCACTCCATAGCAGTACATGGGCAAAAACTTCAGCCGTCTTGTCTGCTGCGACACGCGCTGTCCGTTGCGCTTCCTCGACGGCTTGGCTCGCCTCTGCCCGGCTCATGTTCGTACGTGCGACTACCGTATCGACCAATCCCTTCTTGCTATTGCCCTCGGTCATGAGCTGATTGATAAACACCCCGATATCTTGCTCGCTAATCGGTGCGCTCGTCGCCGATTGCGCTGCCTGCGGGGCCACTACCGTTGCTCCGATGCCGAGGGCGTTCAATGTACCGAGCAATAAAGAGCCGAAAACGGTCACCAAGAACAGCACCAGAACGAGCGTGGACAGGGCCCAGGTGACCAAACCGTGCAGCATGCCGTCTTCATCGTGCATGAATACCGCAAGATAGCTGGCAAGCCAGCCACCCGCGAACAGGGCCACGATGCTCGACACGAACATCCAGAGCCCGCCCGCTATGCTAAAGGTCGTAACGCTAGGGATCCCGCCTTCCAGCGGGTCGATCGCACTGAAGCCGAATCCTGCGCCTATCATGTTCATCACGAGTTGAATGACTAGCGCAACCATGACACCGGCGATAATAGCGCCCCACGAAATCCGCTTCGTTTCTACGACGTCCTCTCGGCGCCTAGCATAGGGTGCGCTTAACGTGGTTCCAAATTCATTCTGTGTGGATGCTACCATTGCTGCCTCCTCTAAGAAGTGAATGTATAAGCCGCGGTTGATGCTTCACACGGAGGCAACGTGAGCAAGCCATACGCCACGTTTGTAACTCCTTGTTTTGGCGTGGCAGGATAAGCGCGGGTAGAAAAGCCACGAGGTGAACCGGTAAAAGTTGCGGCCGAATTGTAAGAATTGCAGATCGCCGATCCGGGCCTCTCTTGCAAAACGTCGTCGCGCGGCACGGTGAGTGACGCAGAGTTCTTGAAAAAGCACCGTACCATCCCCTATTGGGTTGGCGTGGCATGCTTCCTGCCCATAGCCACGGTTGTTCGGCTCGCTCGGCGCACGGCCTCTAGGCGTCAGCACGAAAAGCCGGAAACGGCCGGCTCAACGCGTCGAAAGGCGCTTACGCCGTGGATTTATAACGTGTAGCGATCAGGAGAGATATAATGCCAATCTTATTGTGGCTACTCGGTGTACCAATCACCGTCATTCTAGTCCTTATGCTGTTGGGCTTAGTTTGAGCAGAAAGGCGCCCTCGCGTGCCACTGTACACACGCCAGCGTCGAGGCGTACCGCGGGGGGATCGAGCTCCGGGACATGGGTGCGGGCGCCGGCTCCGCACCGAACACGACCCGTGGCGGGTCCGGCGCGCGGCGTCGTAACTCCTGAGGCGCCCGCACCCCGACTGGCCCGGCGCCGACGATGACGAATGTCGACGTGTATCCGTTCGGGACCGTCCAGTCCCCGCGTAGCCGCATGGAATCACGACGGGGGCTACGGCGTCCGGCCGGGGGGCATTCGCAACAATGCACAGCCCATGCGAATGCGCGTTCCTTCGGCCAGCCCGTCACACAACGCATAGCCATCCGGCGCAAGCACGATAATGGTGGACCCGTGCTGAAACCAACCCATCTCTGCGCCTTTGGCAAAACGCGCGTCACAGGAAATATTGTTGGGACCGCGGTATTTGAGGTGTAACAGCACGTCGAGGAAATGCAGCCGGATGCTGGCGACCAGCACGGCCGCTACCGGCACCAAAGTGATCAGGTCATGGTTCGCTGTCAACCGTGTACGGATCAGTGCGCGCTCGTTCCTGCAGAACAGCTTCTCGACGCGCTTGAGCGCAATCGGATTGACGTTCCAGGTATCGCCGGAGATATAGGTGACTTGTTGTACGCGGCAATCATGCGGCGCGTGAAAACGGTGATACATGCTGGAGGTCAGCCGTAGCGTCACGTAGCGGCCATTCCGATATTTATCGACCAAGTCCTGGTCGCAGAGCAAATCCATCAGCGCGTACGGAAATCCCTTGGCCTGGATCAGAGTCGTACCATCCAACCGGCCGTTGGCACCGACAATCGCGTCACAAGGGCTGACCAGTATCCAAGGGTCCGGGTCGATGGCGTGCACGCCCTCTTTCAGCTGGCGTGTGAAGCATGCATGCATGCTCTTGAAGTGAGTTTGCCGCGCCTCGCTCAGATCCAGATCCGAGAATAGTTTCCAGATCGCAATGGACAGCTCACGCACCAATGGCTGCTCGATCTGACTGAACCAGCCCATGAAGCGGGTCAGAAGCTGGCGGGGGATGCGGTTGGTGAGCAAGAAGTAGAGGTCTTCTTGCTGAAACACCTTATTGATGGCGGAGCGCGGCCGCGGACGAGTCGTCATGAATTTGTAAAGAACGCAAGCTACCGTGTCGCTCGAGGAAAGCTGTGGACGTAACCATCAATCCAATCACTATAGGTTGGCTAGTTGTCACCTTCGTGACAACGGCGTTGCTGCCGAAGATCAAAACGCGGCCAGAATGTCCAAAGCCAAACATCGGTCACTCGCCGGTCATGCACGCATGGCGCGGCGCTTGGCCAGGCTAGTGCCATTCTACGAGTACGACGAAGCGCGGTTCTTCTGCGCACCCCCATCGCGAACAGGAACAGCGGGATCCACAGGTTGCCGCCGAGCGCGACGGCCGCGAGCTCGGCCGCGCCCAGCCTTCCGGCCATCACCGTATCGATGGTCTGCAGCGCGAGCGTGCAGAGATTGTTCACGACCAGCGGCCCGCCGATGGCGATCAAGGCCCGCACCTCGGGCCACGGCCGGAGCGGGCTCACAGGAATGCGGTAACGGATGGAATTACAAGCGGGCGAGGTCAGGCGGGCTGCCGGCCCAGGTGCCGGCGAGACGGCCGCGTACCTCGGCCTCGGCCTGTGGCCGGCCCTGGCGCCGGTACACCTCCGCCAAGCCATGGAGCGCCCAGCCGTTGTTGGGCGCGTCGCGCAGGCTGGCTCGGAATGCCGCCTCGGCGCCATCCAGATCGCCGGTCGCGAGCAAAACGGCACCGAGCGACTGGCGCACCGGATAGTACCAGTTCGGCGGCTCCGCGTAGGCGAGCCGGTCCTGAACGGCCACGGCCTCATCGAACGCGGTACGCGCCGCCGCGAGGTCCCCCCGTGCCTGCGCGATGCGCCCCTCGAGCACATGGCGTGCGACCGTGAGGACATCGATCGCCGGGATGCCGGCCGCCGTGAGCGCGGAGAAGTCCGCTTCTATGGCTATCCCACCGATGGCCTCGGCCTCTCGCACCGCGGCCTCGAGGTCCCGCCGGGCCGCATGCGCCACGCCGCGGGCGTAATGCCACAGGGCGGCCACGAAGGGGAGGCCGCCGTGCGGGCCGGGCATCGTCAGGACCGTCTCCGGCGTGCTGAACCGGGCGTGGGCGAAATACGGCGCGGCCGCGATCGGCTGTACCCAGGGGACGGTCCGCGAGGCCTCGTCGGTCACCAGCCGCGTGAGCTTCTCCGCCGCCGCGATGGCGCGCTTCCCATCGCCCGCCATCTGCGCCGAGACCAGGAGCGAATGCACGTTGTGCGGGAAGTAGGCCATGGCATAGATCCCGGTGGGCGAGGCCGCCTGGAGGTAGCGCTCGTCGGCCTCGACCGCCGCCTCGTTGACACGCAGCGCCTCAAGGTAGCGTCCGGAGCGAAAATAGATGTGGAAGGGCATGTGTACCAGGTGCCCCGCCCCCGGCATGAGCGCGCCCAGACGATCCGCATAGGGCGCCGCGCGCCCCGGCCGATCGGAGGCCTCGACCAGGTGGATGTAATAGTGGATCGCCCCGGGGTGATCGGGCTTGGCCTCGAGCACCCGCTCCAGGGTCGCGAGGATCTCGGCCGTCTGGCCCTTGGGCCGGCCCCCTCCCGCCTCCCAGTGATCCCAGGGGCTCAGGTCCATCGCCGCCTCGGCATACAGGACTTGAATGTCGAGATCCCGCGGGAAGCGCACGGCCACCTTCCCCATCGCCTCCGCATAGGCGGCGTCCAGCGCCGCGCGCCCGGCGCCGGGGTCGTCCGAGTAGCGTGCCCCCAGGGCCGAGATCAATGCCTGTTCGCGTTCCGAAGCCCGCGGGGCCCGTGCCCGGGCCTTGTTGAGCGCCGCCAGTGCGGGCAAGAGCGCGTCGGCCTCCATCGGGGCGTTGATATTGGGCCCGAGCACCAGGGCCTCGCCCCAATAACACAGGGCACAGCCGGGGTCGAGGCGCGCCGCCTCGCGGAAAGCGCGCCGCGCCTCCGGGTGATTGAAGGCGTAGGTGAGCCGCAGCCCCTGATCGAAGTAACGCTGGGCCCGGGGATCGCCGGTCGTGACCGGATAGTGCAGCGAGCCGAGATCCTGAAAGAGCGGCGGGGAGGACTCCAGGTAGCGCGGATCGCCCGGCCCCTGGCCCGTGGTCGGAAAGGGCCGCACCTCGGTCTTGCGGGGCACGGGCAGGAGCGGTGCCGTATCCACCGCCCCGACGCCCGGCGCCCCGGTGCAATGCCCGGGGAGCGCGCCCCGCGCCTGTGCGGCGTCGCCACCGGCGGCGAGCACCGTCGCCAGGGACAGGACCACCAAGGTCTTGTGGTTTGCGTTCGGCATGTCCTCACTCCTCCCCCTCGGCATCAATCATGGTATCGGGTCTATGCCCATCCGGACCAGTCTAGCGGGAGATGGTTTCAAGCCGGTTTCGCGGAACGGGGGTTTTTGTTTCAATTGTTTCAGCCGCGCGCTCGGCCGGCGCCTCGTCGGCCTCGCGACGGGCGGTGGTGAGAAATCCGGGCTAAGGCGCGCGTTTGGCCGTGAACTCGACGGGCGGGTGATCCGAGAAACCACCCTCGGTCTGCAGGATGAACCGGATCCGGTCGCCCGAGATCCGTCCGCGGTAATGGTGCACCGTTTCTTTTTCACTGTCTCCCAGGGTCTCGCGGGTCTTTGTATTGAATGAGATCCGCTCGCCGTCGAACGTCCCCCCGAGCACTCCGCGTTTCGTGCCCAGAAAAGACGCGCTTCCGGCGACCTCATCGCCGTCCACCTGGAACAAGAAACGCTCGCGGTGCGTGGCTCCCCAGTCATAGGTAACGATCGCCTGCCAGGTGCCGGCGATCCGTGCCGGGGGAAGGCCAATCTCTTTCGCCGCTCGGATCGCCATCGTCCCGAGCGCGATCACGGCCGCGAGCCCGGCCGCAGCGACCATGGCCTTGCGTGTCTTCGGGGTCCGCTCTTCCAGGCGCGTGCCCGGGATCGTCGGCGCCGCATCCATGTCCGGGGCGGCGCTCGGCCGGCGGCCGGCGAGCGCCTGTTCGAGGGACGCCAGAAAATCACGCGCCGACTGAAATCGATCGTCGGGTCCTTTGGCCATCGCCTTCGCCACGACGGCATCGACGGCCGGCGTGACCTCGACATTGAGTCGCGAAGGTCTTGCGGGTTCGACATTCAAAATCTGGTGGGCGATGGCGATCCCCGAGCTCGCCCGGAACGGCCGCTCACCACTCAAGAGCTCGTAGAGGATGACCCCGGCGGCGAAGAGGTCCGCGCGGTGATCCGAAGACGCCCCCTGGCATTGCTCGGGCGACATATAACCGGGCGTCCCCAGCACCGCGCCGGTCAGGGTCAGGGTCGAGGCGTCGATCCTGGCGATCCCGAAATCGGCCACCTGGAGGTGCCCCTCCTCGCTGTAGAGGATGTTGGCCGGCTTGATATCCCGGTGCACCACGTGCTGGCGGTGTGCATAGTCCAGGGCCTCGAGCATCTGTTCCATGACGGACAGCGTTTCGGGGAGGGCGAATCGATGACCGCCGTCCAGCACGTCCTTGAGCCGCCTCCCTTCGATCAAGGCCATCACGATGTAGGAGCGATCGCCGTCCTCCCCGTACTCGTACACCGGGACGATGTTCGGGTGCCGCAGGCGCCGGCCGGCGATCGCTTCATTCTTGAAGCGCTCGCGGGCGTTGTGTTCACCGGCCCCCTCGAGCAGCTCCTTGCGGATCACCTTGATGGCCACCGCCTGCTTCAGGTCCGGGTCGAAGGCCCGGTACACCACCCCCATCGCGCCCTGGCCGAGCGGTGTCGGGTCGAGTTCGTATTTTCCCAGGTGCGCGAGGGCTGTCATGGCGCGGCGGGTGTTCGGGACGCTGCAGGGCGTGACCTTGCCGGGACGGCCGGGACGCTGGCCGTGATTGTAGGGGCAGGGTCTCGCGGAAACAATGCCGGCCTCACCGCCGCGCGCCCGCATACTATCCCGGCGTGTGGAAACGTGGCAAAGTCTTTACGGCAGCCAACATCCCCGCCTGTTGCGCCTGCCCGCGTAGCGCACGCAATGTCGCTGAGATCGCGGCATTGCGCTCGCCCCGGCCGTAAGACGCGAGCACCCTGCCGCGGCTGACAAAGAAATCCACCCAAGGCAGGGGCTCTTCGCGCGTATATTCCTCGAGGGCCGTCGCGTAACGATCCGCTTCCGCCCAGTCCCGGCTCGCCAACGAGGCCTCGATGGCCAACTGGTAGAAGTGATGAAAGTTGTGGCCGACGCATCCCTCCCCCAGCAATGCCTCGCCTTCCATGAGCAGCGTCCGTCGGTCCCCCGGGTCTCGCGTGACGACGGCCATCGCCCCGAGGATCCAGGGTCCGACATAGGGAAGCAAGCCGGGTCCGCGACACAGGCCATAGGCCTGCTTGAGGTGCTTCTCGCCCTCGCTCGTTTTTCCGAGCCGTGCCAGCGCTGCGCCTAAAAGCAATAGGTTGTCCGCTTCGAAGCGTTTCGATTCGATGTGCCTGCATAAGGCCAGGCCTCGCTCGGCATGCTTCACCGCGGCCGCATCGTCTCCGGCGTAATGGGCGACGGTCGCCGCCAGGTTGTGGGCGATGCCCTCGCCCCGCCGATTGCCCACTCGCGAGCCCAACGCGATGGCTTGGAGACAGTCCTGCATGGCCTCGGTGAGGCGCAACTGAAAGAACCGCATGTAGCCACGCATGGCGAGATTCGGGACCTGGATGTATTCGAGGCCATGAGAACGGCAGATCTCGATGGAGCGCTCGAAATAGCCGTGTGCGCTGATCATCCGGCCGCGCTGAAACTGCGCATCGGCGAGCCCGCTGAGCGCGCACGCCTCGAGCCTGGGCACCGCCGCCTCATGCGCGTATTCCAAGGCGAGCTTCTGCATCGCCGAGCATTCCTCGATCCTGCCTTGGACGAAGAGGATGGCGCCCCGATGGTAGTGGATTTGCGCGAGGTCATGGATGAGCTCCCGTGGCTTTGCCAGCGATTCTGCTTCGTCGAGCGCGGCGAGCGCCTCGTCATAGCGATCGCTCACCTTGCATGCCGCTGCGACGCCGAGCAAGGCACGGCAGGCCTCCGCGGCGTCGCGGCTCAGGGCCCGTGCCCGCCGGAAGGCCTGCACCGAGCCCTCCGTCTCCCCCGATTGAGCACGCAATTCTCCCAGCAGCAACGTCAGCTCGTGCTCCGTGCGTGGGTCTTTGGCCAGACGTAGGCCCCGTTCCACGAGTTGCAGCGCCGCGTCATAGCGATAGTGCAGGGCCTCCGATTGCGCCGCGGCGAGATAGGACCGGGGCGCCGCGATGTCATTGGCACGTTCCTGGTGCTCGGCGTGCAGCACGGCGTCCCGTGCCAGGTACCAGTCGGCCGCGCGACGATGCAAAGCGCGCCGTTTCGCCGGTAACATCGAGGCATACACGCCCTGCATGATCAGGGCGTGCGCAAACCAGAAATGCTCCTCATCCGGCCGCAGCAAGCGTTGTTGTACGAGCGGCGCGCAGTCGTATTCGGGTGTATCGACCAAATAACGCAGGGCCGCCAAGGGAAAATGCTGGCCCAGCGCCGATGCGGCCTGCGCCGCTTGTTTATCGGCGCTCGGCAACCGGTCCAGGCGCGACCAAACGATGCTGTTCACGGAGTCCGGGACCACGTCATCGCCCACCTCCGGAGCGAATACGAGTTGCTCGATGAAGAGGGGGTGGCCGCCGGCACGCCGCAGGCAGCGTTCGATAAGGCCGCTGTCGGCGCCACGTTTCAGCTCGGTGGCCAAGGCCCGCGCCTCCTCGGCCCGGAGCGGCCCGAGGTCCAGGGTCGTGAGCGGCGTCCATTGCATCGCGGCCCGCCATCCGGGCGCGAGCGGCTCACCCTCGACACGGGTCGTCATGACGAGCAAGGCGGGACCATCATGGACGGCGGCGGCCAGTTGCGCGAGATGGCCGAGCGTCTCGTGATCTGCCCAATGAATATCCTCGACCACGAGCAACAGAGGACACCGCTCGTTGACCGCATGGAGGACGTGCGCCATCACGGACTGTTTTCCCCGGCGGCGGGCGGCGCCATCCATCGCGGCGTAGGCGGCACCGAGACCGGCCGGCTGGGAGAGGCCGAGGAGGTCATTGAGCGCCATCGTCTGCTCGGGTTCGAGCCCGGACCATGCCGCACCGGCCTCATGCCCGCCGGGAGCCGGATTCAGTAGACCTCGCAGCAGAGAGCCGACGGCGTCCTCACCGACGCTCACGCCGAAATCCAAGACCTGCGCCTTCGCCCCGGAAAAGCCCAAGCTCTGCGCGATCGCTTGAAGCTCCGTGACCAGGCGGGTCTTCCCGATCCCTGCCTCGCCGCGTATGAGAAAGGACTGACCACAACCGGTGTCCAACGCGGCCTCGCAGGCGGCAGTGAACTGCAGCAGCTCGGCGCGGCGACCGACGAAGCTCGATCTTCCGGTGGCCGGTCGATGCGCATCCGAGGTCACGAGACGCCATCTCTGATCTTGCGAAGACGCGGGCTCGATCCGGAAGCGCGTCGCGATGCAGTGATGGATGGCGGTATCGATCCAGATCTCGTCCGGCCCGGCGCGGGTGGCGAGCTCCTGCGACCTATCCAAGACCTCGCCGCTGGCCTCGATCCCCTCCCCATCGATGCCGGTGCGCTGGCGGATCAAAACCTGACCGCCGGTGATCCCCATGCGCACCACGCGCCCGGGCTCGCCCAAGGCTTGGCGGATCTGCAGCGCCGCACGCGCGGCGCGCTCCGCATCATCGCTGTGGGCCACAGGAACACCGAAGAGCGCGACGCAACTCATGGGCGTATCGCGGATCAGCGTGGCGCCGTAGCGTTCGACCTCGTGCGCAATGAGGTCGCGAGCCGGCAGCTCGGCCGGTGGAGCCGGCCGGACCGTGAGCACGGCGAGTTGACGTGGCTCGGGTTCGACCGGCGTGGCGATCGCGTCTTGCAGCGGCCCGTAGGCGCGGCCGGTTTCCGCGCCCGCCTGGCGGCGGTTCCCGAGCAGGTCCTGATAGAGCCGATGGGTTTGGGGCTCGACCCCGACCCCGAGCTCCCGCTGCAATACCGCCCGGCACACGCGATACTGTTTTAGCGCCGCGGCGTAGCGGCCTTGCTTGGCATAGATCTGCATCAGCGTGCGGTGGACCGCTTCCCGCAACGGGTCGAGTGCCAAGAGACGGATCGCGAGCCTGCACGCGGGCTCCATGAGGCCGCTCCCCAGATAGTGATCGAGGAGCCTCGCCATCGCCGCCAGGGCTTGTTCGCGAAGGTGACTGCGCTCGGCCATGAGCCAGTCTTCGAAGGTCATGGAACGGGAGCTGAACCCCTCCAGGAACTCCCCCTGGTAGAGCCCCATGGCCTCTACGAGCGACTCTGGCGTATCCGCGGCGAGGAGGCGCTCGAAGGCGAGCACGTCCACCTCGATGGAGTCGGGTAGGAGACTCACGGTGCCCGCGTCGGCCGCCAGGATCTGCTCGGCATTGGGCAACGCCTTGCGCAGGTTGACCAGGGCTTGGCGGAGGCTCAGGCGCGCCTGGGCCTCGCGGCTTTCCTCCCAGAGCAGCGCGGACAACCGGTCACGGGCATGCCTCTGGCCCGGTTTCAGCGCCAGGAAGGCGAGGAGCGCCTTGGCCTTCTTGAGCGCGATCCGAATGGCGTGATCACCGGGTGCCCGCAGCTCGAAGCCCCCGAGCAATAAGAGCCTGATCTCTCCCATAGCCGCCACCCCCAAAGTGTCACCGCATCCGTCACCCCCAAGGGCTCACCGCGCGCGGCGGTGCCGGGTTACTCCAGCGGGCCGATCTTAACGCATTATTAACGCTCGCCATCACGGCGGCATCACATCCGGCCCCTATCTTGTGGCTCGTGAGAACGCATCCAGCGCTCCACGCACGTAAACGATCGATGAACCACTTGATGAGGGGAACACCATGAAATGCACAAAGCACGAGCTATCCAAGACCTTCACGGCATTGCCCTATGCGATGGCGATCGCTGTGGCCGCGGCCATGCCCCCGAGCGGGGCATGGGCGGCAGACCCCGCGGCGACCATTGACCCAGGGAGGGCAGCGGACGTGAAAGGGCACCGGCACGAGCGCATCCTGCGCTTCGATGTCTCGGAGAATGCCAAGCGCTTTATCTTCGATGAAACCCCGATGACGCCCGGGCCGGACGGCAACGAAGTACCCGGCGACGGCAACGAGTTCAAGACCGAAGGCTATATCTACGAGGCCGGGACGCTCACGGGCGATGGCGACGGCGTGAATCCCGATGGCAGCCCGCAGTATCCCGACCGGGTGATCGGCACGTGGTACTGCTGGGGATTCCACGTCGGCAACGGCGGGGCCACCGTGACGGGGCCTTGGGTCATCACCCAGCAGCTCTACGACTTCGGCGAGAAGGTGGGACGGATGAGCCTGACGAGCGCGGGTCTCGAGCTCGTGGACGTGGGCGTGCCGATCAAGCGCGCCATCACAGGGGGCACCGGACCGTTCGACGAGGCACGCGGGGAGGTGAAACAGACCATGATCGGATTCAATGGACTGAACGGCGTCAACTTGCGGTACAGGCTCGAAGTGAAGGGCGACTGACGCGCGTCGCGCAACGACCGCGGGGCGCCGCACGCGCGGCGCCCCGCATCTCCTATCCACCCCCAGCGAGGAGTCGGTGATGACTGCTTCCACACCAACAGCTCTTGCGGAGGGGGCTGCTCGGCGTCCTCAACGATGGGGCCTTGGCTCTCATGATCCAACTACCTGGCTCGGAAACGGTGAGTGCGCATCGAGGACAGACCGCGAGGCTACGCGATGCCTCCCCATGCCAGGGCCCCTCGGGCAAACGCTGCTGTCCCTCACGCAAGAGACTCCGTGCCGGAGCAGAGGGCGGACTTCGTTGAGGAAGAGCGCTTTGTGGTGGATCCAGACCAGCGCGGGGTGGTCGGATCACATGGCTTGTTTCGGCCAATAATCGGGGTCTAGCGCTTGCTCGAGGGTCCAGGGACAAGGTTCGGGAAAACTGCGCTCGTCGAATCCTGTTGCATTGGCGGTCAGCAGCTTGCCCTTTTCGTAGGCCGCACTCACGATGTCATCGGCCTGTGCTTGCAGGCTCGGGTTATCGGCGAGCACGCTGCGCGCGTCCAAGCGTTGTACTTTGATGGTGTTCCTCCAGCTAGCCGACTGCCGCCCCGATTGATGCGACCACTTCAACAAATGCGCGAACAGGATGGCCAGGCGGCTGACTAGCTCGCGACGCTCACTCCTTCCCATGCTCTCCAACTCCTCCGCGACGTGCTCGATATCGATCTCCGATAAGCGACCGTCCCGCAGCAGCGCGGCGTTCCGGAGCGCCCACGCGTAGAAATCCTGGTCATGAAGGTTCGGATGGATGGCCATGACGGTCTACCTTACCACCGCATTTTACCCATATCCACCACGTTGCTATGCCCGCGCTAGCCCGGATTTCTCACCACTGCCCGTCGCCAGGCCGTCGAGGCGCCGCGCGGCAGGGAGGTGGGGAGAACTCCGGGCTCGTATCGATGGCGCCCAACCGCTGCCGAGGATCGACGCGAAGCGATCCGCGGCGCGGGCCCGGGACGGCTTTCAAGGGTTGGGCCGGTACCGCCATCCACCCGACCGCCGCCGGGGGGTGCAGGACAGGACGCAGGGCCTCACGGCGATACCGCATGGGCGCGTTCCGGTGCGCTCTGCCGGCACCGGAATACCGGCCGCCCGAATGCCGCCGTCGGCTCCGGATCGCGGTGCCGGCTCGCTTGCTGTCGCGCGAGGAAATCTTCAATCTCGCGAGTGACGTCCTCGGGATGTGAGCCCGAGCCCCTGCGATCCGGACCATCGATCCGGCGCCATTCGGCGCGCGGCAAGGTGTCCGCGAGTAGCCGAGCGCTGCGTTCGGTGGCGGCGCGCGTGCGGGTCCCGGTCAGGAGCCATACCGGTACGTCGATCCGGGCGTACCCGGCGAGCGGCGTCGGATCCGCGAATTGGGCGTCGAGCTGCGCGCAGAGCTCCGGCATGCGCCGGGCGATCGCCGCCCGCTCCTGGGTGGAAAGGCTCGGCCAGGCGTCCGCGCCCGAGCGGTGGTCCACGTAGCGCCGCGCGGCCCGGAACCAATCGCCCGCCTCGAGATAGCGCCCGAGCACGCGCCGCAGGACCGCGATGTCCAGGGCGGCAACCCGGGACCCCGGGTCCGCGAGCAGGATCCCGAAGGGCGTCGGCTCGTACAACACGAGCCCCCCGATGCGCTCGCGGCGCCGGTGCGCCAGCTTGAGCGCCACCACCGCGCCATAGTCGTGGCCCACGAGGTACACCGGGCCGGGAAAGGCATCGAGCAGGGGCTCGATCAGCGCCGTCTCGGCCTCCAGGGACAGTGGCGGGTGCGCGCCCGAGGCGCGGCTCGCGGCATAACCGTGGAGATCGGGCGCCAGCACGCGGTAGCGGAAACGCAGGCGCTCGGCGAGCGGCCGCCATTGCTCCGCAGCCCCGGCAGCGGCGTGCAGGCCGATCACCGTGGGCCGCTCGCCCGCCGCCCGGAGCGGTCGTTGTGACCAAAGTGCGTTCAAGGTCGATCTCCTCGCTTTCACGTATCGGGTTTCTCCCGCCCTCGCCGGGCGCTGATGGGGCAGTCTAGCGAGCGTGTGTATCAGGCCGATTTCACGGCGGGGGGATTTTTGTATCATTTGTTTCACCCGACCCGGACGTGGGACGTGAGGGGGCAGACATGAGCGAACGGACGACCATCCTGATCGTCGATGACGAGGCGGAGCTGCGCGAGGTGCTCGAGGAGTATCTGAACGCGCAGGGCTACACGGCGCTCGGCGCCGAGAACGCCGCGGCGGCGCGGGCGCTCTGCGCGAAACAAGCGATCGATCTCGCGCTCCTCGACATCCACCTGCCGGGGGAGGACGGTCTGTCGCTGGCCCGCCATCTGCGGGAGCGCTACCAGATGGGGATCGTGATGTTGACCTCGGCCGGGGCGGTGGTCGATCGCATCGTCGGGCTCGAGATGGGCGCCGACGATTACCTCCCCAAGCCCTTCGACCCGCGCGAGCTCTTGGCGCGCATCAAGAGCGTCTTGCGGCGCGCCGCGGGCTCGGCCGATCTGGGCGCCTCCCGGGTGCGCGTCGGCCGCTGCGTGCTCGACCTCGGCCTGCACCGGCTGTGCGACGAGTCGGGCGCGGAGGTGCCGATGTCCCCGCTCGAATACGACCTCCTCAAGACCTTCACCGCGCACCCCAACCAGGTGCTGTCGCGCGAGCGGATCCTGAACCTGAGCACGCGCGGCGATCTGGACCCCTACGATCGCAGCGTGGACCTGCGCATCCTGAGGCTCAGGAGGAAGATCGAGCCGGATCCGGAGCAGCCGCGGTATATCAGGACCGTGCGCAGCGAGGGTTACGTGTTCCTGCCGGATGGCGGCCAAGGCTGAGGCCCCTGCAGCGGACGGGCGGCGGTACGAGCGCTGCTCGTGGTTGCGCGCGGGCCTCGCGCCCCTCCTGGCCCCGGCGCGCATCCCCTATTCAAGTAGCACGCGGCCTTCGGTTCACCGAATCATGGGCGCGAGATCCTTCGCCGTCAGGTGCTCCTGTTCCATGGCGAATCTTCGGGTCTCTAGGCCGTTGGCTGGGTAACAAACCAGCCCCAGCACCGAGGGACCGCTCGCGGTATGATCCCGGTCATGTGCATCCGCGCGATCGCGCTGCCGAAACTGCGGCGGCGCCGCTATGGGTTCCTGGCGCTGCTGCTCCTCGGCATTGCCGGCTGCGGCGGCGATCCCGCACCGCCGCTCCGCATCGGCACCCTAGTGTGGCCGGGCTACGAGCCCCTGTACCTGGCCCGCGATCTCGGCTATCTCGAGGACCGCTCGGTGCGGCTCGTCGAGTATCCCTCCAACAGCGAGGTCAGCCGGGCGTTCCGCAACCGGGCCATCGACGGTGCCGCGCTGACCTTGGATGAGACCCTGCTCCTGGCCCAGGACGGTTTCGGGCTCGGGGTGGTCCTGGTCATGGACATTTCTCACGGCGGCGATGCCATCGTGGGCCGAGCGGAGATGCGCACGGTCCGGGACCTCTTGGGCCGGCGTGTGGCCGTGGACACGGGGACCGTCGCCGCCTACGTCCTCGCCCGCGCCTTGACGCTCAACGGCCTTGAGCGCAGCGACGTCAAGGTCGTGCACGTGGACTATTCCGAGCATGCGGCGGCCTTCCAGGCGGGGCGGGTGGATGCCGTCGTCAACGGCGAACCGCTGCGCTCGGAGCTCCTGGCCGCGGGGGCCTCGCTGCTTTTCGACAGCACCGCGATCCCGGGCGAGATCGTCGATGTCCTGGCGATCCGCTCGGATTATCTCGCGGCGCACGGCGCGATCGTGACCGGGCTGCTCCGCGGCTGGTTTCGGGCCATCGACTATCTCAACGCCAATCCCGAGGACGCGGCGGCGCAGATGGCGGTGCGCGAGCACATCACGGCCGAGCGTTTCTTACGATCCCTCGGGGGCCTGCGGATCCCGGGGCGCGCCGAGAACCTGAAGCTCCTGTCGGGCCGGGACCCACCCCTCGCCCGATCCGGCCGGAGGCTCATGGAGGTCATGCTCGCGGAACGGCTCCTGCGGGCCCCGACCGAGGTCGATGCGCTGTTCGCGCCCGCCCCGCTCGAGGCCCTGGCGCGATGATGGCGCTGCCCTCGCTCAAGCGCACGGTCCCGCTCCTGCTCCTCGCCTTCGCCGGGATCCTGAGCGCGGTCGATGTCCTCTACCACATCCCGCGCGCCGAGCGCACCGCCACGAACCGGGCGCGCGAGCGTCTGTTTCAGGACCTCTCGCGCCTCCAGGGCAGCGTCGAGTACCTGGTGCTCAAGGGCGACCTCGAAGGCGCGCGGCGCGAGGCCACGGTGCTCGGCTCCAATCCCGAATGCGAGATCGCCATGCTCCTCGACGATACCGGTCTGGTGATGGCGGCGACGCGCCGCGCCTTTCTCGGCCAGCCGGCACAGAAGGCCGTGGCACTCTTCAATGCCGGCCTGGCCCAGAAGGCCTCGCGAGAACGCCGTGCCTACGTGGTCATGAGCGCCGATGGGAACTCGCTCTTCGGGTATACCGGCGTCCTCGCCCGCAGGGCCTGGGAGGAGCTTCGCCCCTCGCGCCTGGGATTGATCTTCATCGCCTACGACCTCGGGCTCTCACGGGCCGAGGCGCGTGCCCAGATCCTGGCGCCGTCCCTGTATCGGGCCACCCTGGTCGGCGCCCTGGCGCTTGTCTTCTGGTGCATCTTTCACTTCGTGCTGACCCGCCGCGCGGAGCGGCTGGTGGCGGCGGCCGAGCGCTTGGCGGCCGGCGATCTCGGCGCGCGCGGCGGACTCGTGGGCGGCGATGAATTGGCCCGCCTCGGGGGGGCCTTCGATACGATGGCCGCCAAGGTCGCCGAGACCCAGACCCTGCTCCGGGCGGACATCGAGGAGCGCGAGCGCACCGAGGCCGCGCTGCGCGCCTCGGAAGCGAGCTATCGCGCCATCTTCGACGCCGCCGAGGACGCTATATTCGTGCACGAGATCCCGAGCGGCCGGGTCATCGATACCAATCCCAGGGCCTCGAGCGCCTACGGCTACACCCGCGAGGAACTCTTGGCCATCGACATCGGCACCATGAGCTCCGGCGAGCCCCCCTACACGCAGGAGGAGGCCACCAAGCTCATCGCGCGCGCCATCGCCGGGGAACAGTTGCGGTTCGAGTGGCATCGCCGGAACCGGGACGGCAGTCTGCGCTGGGACGAGGTGCTTCTGAAGCGCGTCGTGATCGGCGGGCAAGATCGGGTCCTGGCGATGACGCGCGACATCACCGATCGCAAAGAGGCCGCCGAGGCGCTCTCGCGCCAGCGCGAGGCGCTCTACCAGCGCGAGAAGCTCGCGGCGCTCGGCTCCTTGCTGGCCGGGGTGGCGCACGAGCTGAACAACCCGCTGGCCGTGGTGGTGGCGCGCGCGGTGCTCCTGGAGGAGGCCGATCACCCCCCGACCCGCGCGGCCGCGAAAAGGATCCGCGCCGCGGCCGAGCGCTGCGCCCGCATCGTGCGGACGTTCCTGGCAATGGCCCGACAGCGCCCGCCCGAACGCAGTCCGATCGTCTTGAACGATCTGATCACGGCGGCGCTGGACGTCCTGGGATACGGGCTCAGGACCAGCGGCATCGGGGTCGCGCTCGCTCTGGAGCCGGACCTCCCTTCGATCTCGGCCGATGCCGATCAGATCCACCAGGTCTTCATGAACCTCTTCGTGAATGCTCAGCAGGCCCTCCAGGACCGGCCGCCGCCACGCCGGATCCGCATCGCGAGCCGCCTCGACCCGGGCGGGAAGGCCATCCGGGTCGTGGTCGCGGACAACGGACCGGGGATCCCCGAGGCGGCGCGGGCGCGCATCTTCGAGCCCTATTTCACCACCAAGCCTATGGGAGCCGGGATCGGGGTGGGGCTCTCGGTGAGCCTCGCGATCATCGAGGGCCATGGCGGTACGCTGACGCTCGAGCCCCCGCGCGAAGGGGGCGCCGCGTTCACCATCGTCCTGCCGGTGGAAACCGCCGCCGGGCCCGTGGCAGTGGTTCGGCCGTTGCCGGTCGTCGCCACGGCGGGACGGGTGCTGATCGTCGATGACGAGACCGAGGTGCGCGACACGCTCCGCGAGATCCTGGAGGGCGACGGTCACCGGATCACGACGGCGGGCTGCGGCCGCGAGGCCCTGGAGCGGATGGGCAGCGAACCCTACGACGTGATCCTGACCGATCTGCGCATGCCCGACCTCGACGGCCAGTCCCTATACCGCGAGATCGCGGAGCGCTGGCCCGAGCACGCCGCCGGGGTCGTGTTCATCACCGGCGACACCCTGGCCCCGGCGCTCCGGGAGCTCGCCGGCGAAAACGGGCGCCCGGTGATCGAAAAGCCGTTCCTGCCGGTGGAGGTACGGCGCGTGATCGCGGAGGTCATGGCGTGTCGGAGGGCCGCTCTCGACACCTTTCCGCCGACACAGGGCGGCGCAAGGTGAGAGCGCCGAGTGCCCCAAAGACGCGCGGGCCGTGGGCGCACGCCGCGGAGTTATCGCGGCAGGGCACTCGCGACTGGATTCACCCATTTGAGCCCGTCGAAACGGGAGAAGCCGTGGTCTGCGCTGACAGGATAGCTGTCATATCTGCCGTATGGCTCGACGGCTAAGCGCTGCGCATCTAGATGACCCCGCTTTGGAGGCTGCGGTGGCATCCCCTCCCAGTGCAGCGCGAGCATCGATTCAGGACAGGCGCGCGATATAGCCAGTGACCTCGATCCGATCGTGGTAGAGGTGCTTGAAGGTGAGCCGGTGACGCAGGCGGGCGGCGGCGAGTGTCTGGCCGATGACCTCTCGGCAGTGCCAAACCGTATCGAGCCGGCGTTTCATGGGCAGCTTGAGGTTGAAAATACATTGCCGGCACCAGCCTTCCAGAAACCACTGGATGACGAGGTCCGTTACCCGGCCGGGGCGGTCCACGATGTCGCAGACCATCCAGTCCACGGGTCGCGCCGGGCGGTAACGAAAGCCGTCCGCGCGCACGGTTCGGACGAGCCTCGATCCCGAGACCTCGCCGCAAAGCGACCCATTGTCCACGGCGGTGACCGAAAGACCACGCCGGGCGAGTTGCCAGGACCAGCCCCCGGGCGCCGCCCCGAGGTCTACCGCGACCATCCCGGCCCGCAGGTGCTCCTCGCGCTCGCGGGCCGTCAGCAGGGTGAGGAACGCCTCCTCGAGCTTCATACCGGCACGGCTCGGGGCGCCACGCGCCGCGCGCAACCTCGGGATCCCCATCGGCCAAGGGCTGGAATTGCCGGGATAGGAGAGCCCGACCCGGGCCGAGTCCGATCGGACGAAGGTGATGTGGAGGCGCGGCCAGGCCGGATCCACGGGCGCATCACCCAACAATCCTGCCGACCGGAGGGCCTGCCGCAAGGGCGAAGCGAGACCCCGGCATAGCCGCAAGAGCGGTTTGCTCGCTTCGGTGTCCGCGGTCTCGATCACGATCTCCCCGTAGCGGTTCGCCTGGGCTCGGGCCGCGGTTACGAGCGGCGCCACCCGATCGCCCACCGGGAGCCCCGCGCACAGCGCCGAAGAGAACAGGAGCTGGCGGGCGAAAACGAGGTCCTCGTAGCGCAGTGCCGCGGCGATGCGAGCGAGCGCCACCGGGGGATCGGGAGTGAAGAGCGCGAGGCCCGGCCATGTCGCGTTGGTCCCCCTGATACCGCCGGCCGCGGCTTGGCCGCCGATCTCCGCCGCGGCCTCGCGCTCGAAGCCGGCCCGGCAATGGACGAGGACTGCGCTCTCTTGAGCCTGTGGGTAGCTCAGGCAGGCCCTGTAACGGCTGGTCGATCGCACAGGATGCCTGATGGGCCATCGGCGCATATCCGCTCAGCGACGAGACGGTACCCGGCCAGGTGACCCCCGAGTCACACCCATGCTCTCGCCCCGCGCTTTCGCAGGTGTCACAGATCGTAATCGATGGTGAGCGGGGCGTGGTCGGAAAAGCGCCAGTCCTTGAAGATCACGGCCCTTCGTATGGTGCCCGCCAGGGCCGGCGTCACGACCTGGTAGTCGATGCGCCATCCGACGTTCTTGGCCCACGCCTGGCCGCGATTGGACCACCAGGTGTATTGTTCCGGGTCCTGATTGACGACCCGAAAGGCGTCCACCCAGCCGATCTCGTCGAACATCCGGTCCAGCCAGGCGCGCTCCTCGGGCAGGAAGCCCGAGTTCTTCTGGTTGGCGCGCCAGTTCTTGAGGTCGATGGGCCGGTGCGCGATGTTCCAGTCGCCGCACAGGAGGTACTCGCGCCCGTTCCGGCGGAGCCCCGCGAGCACCGGCAGGAAGCGCTCGAGGAACTGGAACTTCGCCTGCTGGCGGGCCTCGCTCGAGGACCCGGAGGGGATGTAGAGGGACACGACGCTACAGTCCGCGAAATCGGCTTGCAGGTAACGTCCCTCACGGTCGAAATCGTCCCACTCGAGGCCGTAGACGACGCGGCGCGGCGCTTTGCGCGTGTACAGGGCCACGCCGCTGCAGCCCTTCTTGAACGAGTCGTGAAAAAAACCATGATAGCCGCGCGGCGCGCACAGGCTCGGGCTCAGGTCCTCGCGCTGCGCCCTGGTCTCCTGGAGGCAGATGACATCGGCATCCTGGCTGGCCATCCAGCGCAGGAAGCCCTTGCGCTCGGCCGAGCGGATCCCGTTGACGTTCAAGGTGATGATGCGCATGGGCGAGCGGCCGTGTGTGGTTGCCGCGATACTGCCACAGTCCGACTGGCCGCGCCATCGGAGCGCACCCATCATCCCCGCTCATGCGAGATCTGCCCGGCGAGCTCTCGATGTAACCCTGGCCTCGGCGGTGCTCTGTTTCGGCCCGCCGGCTAGCGGCCTTGCTTTGCCCTCGATCGATCCTTTGCCGTCGACAGATCCATGGCCAGGATCAGGGCGTCTTCCTTGCCGTCATGGGCCGGATAATAGCCGGAGCGGGTGCCGACTTCCGCAAAGCCGGCCTTGTGGTACAGCCCGACGGCACGTGCGTTGGAAGGCCGGACCTCGAGGAACATCATTTCGGCCCCGCGCGCGCGGGCGAGATCGAGCATCTGGGACAGGAGCACGCGGCCGAAGCCGCGGCCGTGACAGCGCGGCCGCACGCACAGGTTGAGCAGGTGGGCCTCACCGGCCGCGACCGCCATGATCGAATAGGCGTGGATCACGCCGCCCTCTTCCACCACCCAGGCGCTGTGCCCGGCCCGGAGGCAATCGTCGAAGATCCCCCTGCTCCAGGGAAAGGCGTAGGCCTCCTGCTCGATGGCACCGACCGCGGCGACATCGTGGCGTTCCATGGGGCGCAGGAACACCGTGACGGTGCGGGCCAGCGCGCTCATCGACAGCGCTCCCGGTAGACCTTCTTCGCCAGCAACAGGTCCTGCCAGGCTTTGTGCTTTTCGCGCGGGGCTCGCAGGAGATAGGCCGGATGATAGGTGACGATGAGCGGGCAGCGGGCTTCCCCGTACTCGAAGACCCGGCCGCGCAGCCGGCTTATGGGAATGGTGGTCTTGAGCAGGTTCTGGCCGGCGATGCGGCCGACCGCCAGGATCACCTTGGGCGCCACCAGCGCGATCTGGCGCATCAGATAGGGCTCGCAGGAGGCCACTTCTTCGGGGCGCGGATCGCGGTTCTGGGGGGGGCGGCACTTCAAAATATTGGCGATATAGACCGACTCGCGCCGCAGACCCAGGGCGGCGAGCATGGCGTTCAGGAGCTGGCCGGCGCGCCCGACGAAGGGCTCGCCCTGGCGGTCCTCCTCGGCCCCGGGCGCCTCCCCGATGACAAGCCACTCGGCATGCGGGTCACCGACCCCGAACACCGTCTGGGTGCGCCCCCGGTGCAATGCGCACTGGGTGCAGGCCGCCACCGTGCGGCGCATGGCCTCGAGTCCCATGGGATCCCCCTCGCCTGCCGGACTGTCCGGACCGGGCGCACCCCCCGCCTCCCGCGGCGCGGCGCGCCGCACCCAGACATCGATCCCCATGGCCCAGAGGTAACGCCGGCAGAGCGGAGACACCCCCGACCCCCTCACCGATCGCTACAGCGCGTCGCTCGACTGGGGGTGCTCGCGCGGCGCATCGCAGAAGAGCTTGTTGACCGCTTTGATATAGGCCTTGGCGGAGGCGGCCAGGATGTCGGTGTCGGCGCCATGGCCGTTCACGATGCGCCCGCCGCGCTCGAGCCGGACGGTGACTTCGCCCTGGGCGTCCGAACCCGTGGTGATGGCGTTGACCGAGTAGAGCTGCAGGTTGGCCTGGCTGCCCACCACGTTCTCGATGGCACGAAACGCGGCATCGACGGGGCCGCTGCCCGCGGCCGCACCGTGCCGTTCCTCCCCGGCGAACCATAGGGTCACCCGGGCGCTGGGGGTCTCCCCGGTCTCGGAGCACACCTTGAGCGAGATGAGCTTGGCCGATTCGTTCATGGTCGCGAGACTGGTCTCGGTAACCAGGGCCTGGAGGTCCTCGTCGTAGATCTCGTGCTTCTTGTCGGCCAGGTCCTTGAAGCGCAGGAACGCCTCGTTCAGATCCTCTTCGCGCGCGAACTCGGCGCCCAGCTCGCGCAGGCGGGTCTTGAAGGCGTTGCGGCCGGAGTGTTTGCCGAGCACCATCCGGTTGGCGTGCCAGCCGACGTCCTCGGCGCGCATGATCTCGTAGGTCTCGCGGCTCTTGAGCACCCCGTCCTGATGGATCCCGGACTCGTGGGCGAAGGCGTTGGCCCCCACGATGGCCTTGTTGGGCTGCACCGGGAAGCCGGTGATGTTGGAGACCAATCGCGAGCAATGCAGGATCTGGGTGGTGTCGAGCCCGACATCGCAGGGGAACTGGTCCCGGCGGGTCCTGACCGCCATCACGATCTCCTCGAGCGCCGCGTTGCCGGCCCGTTCCCCCAGGCCGTTGATGGTGCATTCGACCTGACGCGCGCCGTTCAATACCGCGGACAGCGAGTTGCCGACGGCGAGACCCAGATCGTTATGGCAATGCACGGAAAACACCGCCTTGTCACTATTCGGGACACGCTCGATGAGGGTCTTGATCAGGGCCCCGAACTGGCCGGGCAGGCTATAGCCGACGGTGTCGGGGATGTTCACGGTGCGCGCGCCGGCGGCGATAGCGGCCTCCAGCACCCGGCATAGGAAATCGATCTCGGAGCGCCCGGCGTCCTCCGGGGAAAACTCCACATCGTCCACGTACCGCCTAGCCTCTTTGACCGCGCCGACGGCGCGCTCCACGACCTCCTCGGGACGCATGCGCAGCTTCTGCTGCATATGGATGGGCGAGGTGGCGATGAAGGTGTGGATGCGTGGCGAGCGCGCCGGTCTCAGGGCCTCTGCGGCGCGCTCGATGTCGCGCGGTAGCGCCCGCGCTAGGCCGCACACGGTGCTGTCGCGGACGGCCTCGGCGACCGCGTGCACGGCCTCGAAATCGCCCGTACTCGCGATCGGGAACCCGGCCTCGATGACGTCCACGCGCATGCGCTCGAGGGCCTTGGCGATGCGCACCTTCTCGTCGCGGGTCATCGAGGCCCCGGGGCTCTGCTCGCCGTCCCGCAAGGTGGTGTCGAAGATGATCAGTCGTTCATTCATGGTACTGCTCCGCCGCCCGACGGCTCGGCCGCCGGGGAACTCTACTGGACTTTTGTTGGATTGCGTATCCCCTCGCCAGGGTATGTGTAGAGTCGGTCTGCCCTAGACGGGCAGCAGCAGGGACAGCGGCCCAAGAGCCGGCCGCACGGGCCGCCAGGGGCGTGACAGGACGGGTTCGTAGGCGCCTCGGATGGGTGTCGGACGACTTGACATGGTTCGGCAATATACCCGGCGGGGCGCGGCAAGACAACTCCCGAACACGAGCGAGCCGAGGCCACGAGATCAAACCCACCCGCGGGCAGCGGGCACAGGCCGGCCACGGCCCTGGCGTGGTCAGGTTCTACGCTACGGGGATGTAGGCTGCACCCCTATTGGAACCGGAGGAGGAATCGATCGTTCAGGCGCCTCAGCCAGACGACCCAGCCCCGACTCAATCGTGCCGTTTCAGGGTCAGGCTACGGGCTACGGGGTCGGCTACGGGGTCATTCTCTCGACGTTTGATTGCGAGGACGGAGGAGGCAAAAGGCAAGACTTGACCCCCTTCATGACCCCCTTCATGACCCCGACTCCGCCGCTTCCCCCTCGAGGCCGCGCAGGACATATGGCCTTCGAGCCGTGGATGCCCGGTCCCGACTGACCGGGATCGGCGAACAGGACCGCTTCCTATCCTCTAGCTTTTTTTGCGCCGTGCCTTCAAGAACCGGTCCCCGCCGGGTCGCCTGCAGAGCCCTTGAGCGGTTCGCCGCCCTTCGCATGACATTCCCTTTCGGGCACGTTGAGATAGCCGCGGCCCTTGCACTCGTTCTGACCGTTGCAGGCATTGAACGCGGTCGTGCATGCGGTGGTGCCCTTGCAGGCATTGATGCCCCAGCAGGCGATCTCGCCCGCCTCGGCCGGGGGCGCCAAGGCGTCGACGGACTTGTACATCGCATAGAAGGCCGCGGCGGCCGCCACACCCAGGGTTGCCCCCTTGGCGGCGCGCTCGCTGAGCGCCGATCGATTCGTGTCCCCCCTCACCGGGACGTCGAGTGCCTCACATAGCGGAGCGCAGGCTGCTGCCCGCCGACCGTTGACCACATCCCACACGCTGCCTGCGACCAGGGTGGCAAGCCCGACGTAGACTGACCACGGCATCGGATACAGCCCCGTGACCAATAACCACAAGCCGATCGCGCCGAATACTCCCCCGGCGAGCCCCACCCAGAAAGGAGCAAGGTCCGTGTGGCCCCGCGCGGAGCGATACAGGAGCCAAAGGCTCAAGGCGATAAACCCCACGAAGATCGGAAAGAGATACGTGTCGTGTATCAAAAACCCGAGGCCGACTGCGCCCACGGCGGCAATTACCGCAGATACCCCTAAGCAGCACGCAGCCGCGATGCCCGCACCGATGAGCCCGGCAAACTGTTTAATGAAATCTTTCATGGATGCCTCCTCCTACTTGTCAATCCGGTTTAAGGTTTAGGTCGGGTCTCCATCAGGCCTGCACGTTTCCTTAATAAACTCGAGCAGGGCCTCCGCACGCCAAGCCCGGACTAAAGAGCAAATGCGCCACGAGAACAGTGCGATAACGTTTTCTGAGTCATGCTACAGGGCATGACCAACAATATGAGCTCGAAAGGTATTGTGGCCGCCGCAAAAGCCGTGGCCGCAATATCGGTGAGTTTTTCAGTAACGAGGAGCCGTCAAGATCGCTTCCTGACAGTCTGTTCTCCCACGACCGGATGGTTTTCTGAACTGGTCGACTTAAAAGTCGTGTTCTCAATCCTGGTTACGCGTCACGAGGCCAACCGGCTATGTTTTAGCTTCCGGCTCATCAGATTTTGAATCATCAGCCTTTGGCTTTTTAGGTTTTGGCTCATCCGACATAGGCCTGAACATAAGGGTAAAACACCACCCCATCAGGACCATCATAGCCACAATGTATAAACCAACAAACACTGTTGTATCCATATGCATATCCCCTGGTTTGTTTACTGCGAGCCTCACCGGTTTCGAGAGGTTCGGCGGGTGGGTTTTGAATCAAAATCCCCGACGGTAAACCGCGGTCATACCGCTCTTTAACCGGGTTGAGAACAGATCCACCACACACCCTTAATGATCGAGGCGCTTGTCTGTGTTACCGGCCATCGATCCCTTTGCCACGCCATGCCCAGATGGCGGCATTCAGCGACAGCAAAAAGAGAACTGAAAAGAACATCAGCGCCACGTCGAAGTGCTCGGTAAGCAGAGCGCCGGCGACACTGCCGGAAAGCAAAACCGCCAGGAGTGCCAGGTGACACGGGCACGTGAGCAGCGCGAGCAGCGCCAAGGGGTAGGTCCAGCGGCGGCGCCGTTTGGTAGCCAAATCAGCAGACGTTGTCATCGTTTCCTCCGAAGGATCCCTGTGTCATCAGTACGGGGCATGTGCGCGTCAGCCGGCGCAGCAGGACAGTTGCTTCACATCCTTGGTGAAGGTCTGGGCGCAGGGCTTTAATTTCTCAACCATCGTGAGATAGCAAAAGCACTTGCAGCGATTTGAGAAACTCAACCACGGCCGCTTGATCAGCGGTGGGCAGCGTGGCGAAACGATCACGAGAATCCCGCGCTTCTCCTCCGTGCACGAAAATCGCTTCGGTAATGGTGGTCAGATCACCACGATGCCCATACGGCGCCGAGTTACCGACGTCCCATAGCTTACGGGTGATGAAGAACTCGCGGCCCGCGCGGCCGTCCTGGTCGGGTCGGCCCTGTGCCAGCTGCTCATTGCAGAAGAAGCGGATAGCGTCTTGCCGATCCTCTGGATCACAGAGGTCGTGGCGCTTGAGGTCCGTGAAGGCTCTTACGATGGCTCCACCGTCGGAGGTGCGCTTAAGGCGCGGTTTTTCAACGTCCTTCGTCAGATCGAAGACAAAGGACTGGCGCGCATCGCTAAAGGTACCCGGTGGATTCAAAGGATTAGGCTCGACAAAGAAACGGCTATTCAGCTTCATCTTGGACACATGACAAGACGCACAGCCGATACTCCCGAACAGTGCCTCACCCCGCCGCGCGGCCTCACGTCCCTTGCGATCCTTAGGCATCACCCGGCCGGGAACGCCTAAGGCCGCCTGGAAGATCGTCGCCGCCGTGACATCCCCGACGGTGAGCTCACGGGTCACCCCGTCCTCATCGAAGTCCGGATCGTTGCCCTTAGCGGGATTGAGCTCGAAACGCTCCTCGGGCTGCATACCGTGGTGATGATTGAAGGCATTGACAGTAAATTCCCGCACAGAGCGCACGACACCCGACTGATGAAAAGGTTTGATGATAAGATCAGTATCCACGCCGCGGCTCTCCACGACCTTCCCTCCCATGAGGGTAACCTCAAAATCCACGCCTTTGGTGGTAAGGGTATGGGTGCCATCGGGCAGGCGTGCGGCTTGCGCCTTGATCTCTGCGGTCATCTCCCGGGCCAGCATCTCAATGGCCCCGGAGCCGAACATGCCTAGCGTATTACGCTCATTGCTGTCCTCGGGTCCCACGGAGAAGGTCACCGGGTCCTTGGCCTGGGCGAGGACAAAGACATTCGCCACAAAATCGCCCGCCCCACCAGTGCGGGGTTGGATGTGGCAGCCCGCACAAGCGTTTGCGTCAGGGGCGGAGGTGCGGAGGAAGGCGGGCTCATCGGGAACTCGCTTCTCGCCGGTGCCGGTTGTGGCCGGCCGACCCTGGCCATCACAGGCATTGAAGATGGCGGTAAAGAGTTTCTCGCCGGCCGCGAAGATCTCCCGGAATTCTAACTTGCCGTGAACGATGTCCTCCTGCTCCAGGTGTCCGGCGAGGGTCGGTTTCTCTGGGAAACCCTCTGGACAGCGATGGGGTTCGTGGGCGTCTACAGCGGGTGGTAAGGAAGAAAAAAGTTAACCAAAGGCTCAGCAGGTGTTTTCCGCTCGTGCGCAGACCCACCTCACGCTGGACGATCCCCTTGCGCCTAAATAGCCAAGCCTTCCTGCGGGGACTGGGTCGGACTGGCTGAACCTTAGCGATATTGTGTTTGTAAACAGGTTGTTTGGGTGTCATACTGACCTCCAGGTTGTGATCCTCAAATCGACTGGGAATAGAAAGGGCATGGGTGGCCGCCCATGCCCTTCCGACCAACCGCCTTCACTCAGGGGGCATATTCTCTACCCGCCCGGCTTCTGGCCGGTGCTTTTACGAGAGCTTTCGTGGCCACGGTCAAAATTTGATCTGGCCATCGAGCACCATCTCGTCAAAGGTTAAACCCGACACCGTAAGCACGAATTGCGCACCGGGGCCACCCCGCTCGGCTGTGGCGGTGAAGGGCCGATCCGACCCCGCCCCAAGACCGGTGACCGTGGCCTTCCCGGTTAAATGCGCGACCTTTCCTTGGACCTCGACTGACTCGATCGTGCCGGTGACGTACATGACGTTCTTGTCGAAATTACCGCTCCCCGGGTCGCCAGCCGGGGCACTTGGTGCCAGGGCCAGGCACTCCAAGCGGCCTTGGCCGTTGCGTCAGTGAATGCCAAACTTGGTGATGACGGGAACAAAGTCTGGAGCCCCTGTCCCACCCGTGACCATCGTCGTCCCGGCCCCTTGTATAAGCCTTCCGCTGTTGTCTGCCAAGGTGAGCGGCGCATAGGCGAATGCAATCAGGCTCAAGGCCAGCATCAGTTCTCTACTGTTCATCTAACACTCCTACGTTTGTCTGTGGCTACGAGGACATCTCGCAGCGGTTTAAGCACTCCCAGAATGTCTCCCTTCCCCTCCTCTTTTTTCATCCTGCGCAGCAGGACAGTTGTTTCACGTCTTTGGTGAAGGTCTGCGCGCAAAGCTTGAGGCCCTCCACCATGGTGAGGTAGGGGAAGAGCTGATCGGCAAGGTCCTTCACCGTGAGCCGATGACGGATCGCGAGCGCCGCCGTCTGGATGATCTCCCCGCCCTCGGCTGCTAGCACCTGCGCGCCCAGGATACGCCCGGATCCCCGTTCCGCCACGAGCTTGATAAAGCCTCGCGGATCGAAGTTGGCGAGCGCCCGCGGCACGTTGTCGAGCGTGAGGGTGCGGCTCTCGACCTTGATGCCCGCTTCATTGGCTTGTGCCGCCGTCAGGCCCACGGTCGCGACCTGCGGATCCGTGAACACCACCTCGGGCACGGCGGATAGATCCAAGGCCGCCTCCCCACCCATCATATTAGTCGCCGCGCGTGTGCCAGCGGCAGCGGCGACGTAGACGAAGGCCGGCTGGGTGGTGCAATCCCCGGCCGCATAGATATGCTCCGCGGTGGTCCGCATGTGATCATCGACGATGATGGCGCCGCGGTTGTCCATCTTGACGCCGACCCACTCGAGCCCCATGCGGGTGCGGCCCGTGTTCGGGGTGCGCCCTGTGGCCACCAACAGGCGATCCCCGACCAGGGTTTCGCCGCCTATATCGACGCTGAACCGTTTGCGGAACCATTTGCGGCCATAGCTCACCTGCTTCACGGCTGTATGGGTCAAGATGCGCATACCTTCGCCTTCGAGTACCGCTTTGAGCCCGTCTCCGATGGCCGGGTCTTCCTTCGAGAGCAGCGTGGAGCGCGCAATGAGCGTCACCTTCGAGCCCAGCCGCAGAAACGCCTGCCCGAGCTCCAGCGCGACCACGGAGCCCCCGTAGACGATGAGGTGTTCCGGCGATTGCTCCGCGACCAGGGCCTTAGTCGAGGTCCAGTAGGGCGTGTCTCTGAGTCCCGGCGTGTCGGGGATGGAGGGAGACGCGCCGGTCGCGATCAGTATCCGGTCGGCGTGCAGCCTTTTCTCCTTGCCGTCCGGCTGTTTCACCTTGAGGTCGCCGGCCTTGTTGAAGTACGCCAAGCCGCGCAACAGCGTAATCTGGGGATTGGATTGCAGGATGCTTTCGTACTTGGCATGCCGCAACTCCTCCACCCGCCCCTGCTGTTGCGCCAAGAGCGCCGAGCGGTCAAGGACGGCCGGGTGCTTTTTGATACCGTTAAAAGGGTGGGCGGATTGCAGGTGCGCCAGGTGTGCGGCGCGGATCATGATCTTGGAGGGCACGCAGCCAATGTTCACACAGGTCCCGCCGATCTGACGGGCCTCGATGAGGGTGACGCTGGCACCCTCTACGGCGCGGATGGCGGCGGCAAATGCTGCTCCGCCGCTACCGATGATCGCGATGTGGAGACCGCCTGGCGATCGCCATCGCGGTGTTACCGACGGTGTGGACGTGTCAACGATCGAGATGAGCGAACGGTCCGAGACCGCCTTGGCAAGAACCAA
>JBOIDT010000025.1:0-29719 GCA_050740755.1 Gammaproteobacteria bacterium | reverse complement strand
TCGATCTTGCGCGTGGTGACGCCGCCCACCCGCTCGAACTCCCCTTCTTGCAGCACCCGCAGGAGCTTGGCCTGCAGGTCCAGGGGCAGCTCACCGATCTCATCCAGGAACAGGGTGCCCTGATCGGCCAATTCGAAACGGCCGAGCTTGCGCGCGAGCGCCCCGGTGAAGGCGCCTTTCTCATGGCCGAACAGCTCGCTCTCGATTAGGCCGGCGGATAAGGCGGCGCAGTTGAGCGTGACCAGGGGTTTGTCCTTGCGCCGACTCTGCCGGTGCAGCGCCCGGGCGATGAGCTCCTTCCCGGTCCCGGTTTCCCCGAGGATCAGAACGGTGGAGTCGGTGGTCGCGACCTGCTCGATGTCGCGAAACAGGCGCCGCATCGGGGCCGAGACGCCGATGATGTCCGGGGCGCCCGCTTCGGAGCGGACCAGGGCCTGAAGGCGCGTGTTCTGGCTGCGCAGATCCCGGAGCCGATGCTGCGCCTTTTGGCGCACGGTGACATCGCGGAGGATCAACGTCAGGTAGCGTCGTCCCGCGTGCTCGAAGGGCGAGAGGGTGATATCCACGGCGAACGGCTCGCCGTCGGCACGGAAAGCGGTGAGGGCCTCGGCCCACGTATAGTGCTTCTCCCATCCGCTCTGCGCGAACTCCTTCACCGAGAGCTCGATCAAGTCCCCGAAGCGGTCCGAGATCAGGGGCCGCAGCGGGGTTCCGGGGGCCGCCGGGGCCGGACAACGAAACGTGCTTTCCGCGGCTCTGTTGAACAAGCTGATGCGGAGTTTCTCGTCGACCACGATGATGGCGTCCATGGCCGAATCCAGCACCCGGGACAGCCGCTCTTCGCTGTCCCGCAATGCCGCCTCCATGCGTTTGCGCTCGGCGATGTCGCGCACCATCGCGATGACGAACGTTTGGCCGGCCATCCTGAGCACCGAGGCCGAGATCTCGGCCGGTAGGAATTCTCCGGCCTTGGTCATGCAGCTCAGCTCGTCGGTCCAGCTGTGCCCCTCGCGTAGCACCGTGTCGGTAAAGACGAGCATGCGCGGCATCTCGTTGGGATGCACCGCGCTGATGGGGATGGACACGAGCTCGTCATGGCTATACCCGAGCATCGCAGAGGCGCGCGGGTTGGCTTCCAGGATCCGATCCGCCGCGGGGTCGATGATGAAGATGGCGTCGTTGGAGTGCTCGAAGATCTGGCGATAGCGTTCCGCCTGCTCCCGCGGGGCGGGTGGCCTGTGCTCGATATCGATGATATCGGGGCGAATAGGAATTTCAACGCACCTTTTTCACGCCAGGATAGGAGATTGAACGCGGGTTCGCAACGGGTACGGTTTCACCAAGGCCGCGATCCTACCCGGACGCATACGGCACGCTACCTGGCTCGTTTCTCTGCCATGCTGCGCTTAGCGTTCGCCGGGAAGCCGAGCGATTACGTGATCAATCACCGCCGGGATGTATGAGGCGCGCCTCTTGCGCCGGGCCTCCTGCAGCGCTTCGTTTGCATGCGGTTCCGGCGTGCTCTGCTCGGGCGGACGCCCGCCCCGCATTGACCCCTTCGCGCCCCTCGACCATACTTCGGCACCACCGCAACCCCTGGGTGCGAACGGGATAATCCGAAGGGGACCATCCGAGCGGGACGATCATGCCATGAGCAACGCGCCCCCACCACCGCGCCACCGCCCCGCTCCACGCCGGGCGATCCCCGAGGCCGACCGCTTTGACACCGGGCCCGCGGCCAGCCGATCCCGTCCGCAAGGCGACGTGGGCGGATGAGATCCAAATCGATGGACGTATTGCCGGAGGGCGGTGCGTGAGCTTCACCACGGCCGATCTCTGCGACCGCCACGAGGCCGGGGTCCGGGTCGTCGCACCCGGGTTTCGCGATTATGGCGGGCTCCCATGCTTTTCGGGACCGATCGCCACCGTCAAGGTACACGAGGACAACAGCCTGGTGCGGGCGGCTCTCGAGAAGCCCGGCGCGGGGCGGGTCCTGGTCGTCGACGGCGGTGGATCGCTCTGCTGTGCGCTGGTAGGCGATGCCCTGGCTGGTCAGGCACACCGGAATGGCTGGGCCGGGCTCCTCGTGTATGGCTGTATCCGGGACTCGGAGGCGATCGCTTGTGTCGCCATCGGAGTCAAGGCCTTGGGCACCCATCCCCGCAAGAGCGTCAAGAAGGGGGCTGGCGACCGCGACCTCCCGGTGACCTTCTCCGGCGTCACCTTTGCGCCCGGGGATCACCTCTATGCCGATCGGGACGGTATCGTGGTAGCGAGGGAACGCCTGCTCTGAGGCCCGCATTGCGGGAGCGCCTGGCAGGTTCCATGCTTCCGCGGGCACACGCCCCGATCGAGAGCCGCCTTCCATGAGCGCCGCATTCAAAGTCGCCTGCATCCAGAACTGCGCGGACGACGATCTGACACACAACCTCGCCGAGACCGAAGCCCTCTGCCGCGCCGCGCGCGCCGCCGGGGCCGAGCTCCTCTGCCTGCCGGAGAATTTTTCCCTCATTCAGGTCAACGACGCCATGCTCCTCGCGGAGGCCCGGCCCGAGGAGAGCCACCCGGCGATCCCGCGATTTCGCGCCCTCGCGCGCGAGCTGCGCGCCTGGATCCTCCTCGGATCGCTATCCATCAAGGTCGAGAGCGGCAAGCTCAACAACCGTTCTTACCTGATCGATTCCGACGGGCACATCACGGCCGTGTACGACAAGATCCACCTCTTCGATGTCAACCTCAAGGCCGGTGAGAGCTACCGTGAGACGGCCACCGTGGAGGCCGGGGACCGGGCGGTCACCGTCGGGACGCCGTGGGGCGTGCTCGGGCTCTCGGTCTGCTATGACCTGCGCTTCCCATATCTCTACCGGGCCCTGGCCCAGGCCGGCGCGCGCTATCTGGCGATCCCCGCGGCCTTCACCCGCACCACCGGCCAGGCGCACTGGCACCTCCTGGTGCGCGCCCGCGCCGTCGAGACCGGCAGCTATGTGTTCGCTCCCAGCCAGTGCGGCGTGCGCAGGAGCGGGCGGGCCACCTTTGGCCATTCCTTGATCGTGGACCCCTGGGGACGGATCCTAGCCGACGGCGGAGACGCGGCTGGCTTCATCGTTGCCGACATCGACCCCGGGAAGGTCGATGAGGTGCGGCGCATGATCCCGGCCCTGCAGCACGACCGCGTGTTCACCGGACCGGAGCCCCAAGGCTGAGAGCTTGTGAGAAAATCTAGCCAAAGACATTTGAAATTCGTCGTCCCCTCCCCCTGCCAGGGCCCTGAGAGGGGGCGGTTCGTGATGGCTGGGATACGCCGAGCGCAATCGCGGTCTCAAGAAGGGCGGTGAACCTGCATCCGATCCAGCCTCTTGCGCGCCTGGCACTGGCCTGCCTCCTGGTCGTGCCCTTGTGCGCACAGCCCCAGGGCCGGCGCCAGAACGATCCGCCGGGCGGCGTACAGGGAGTTCCCTCCGACCGCGACCGGGCCGCGTCCATCGCGCGCCGGGCCACGGGGGGCCGGGTACTCGGGGTGAAACCCGACAGCGGTTCCCAGCGCGTCAAGATCCTATCCCCCGACGGGCGCGTCCGCGTCTTGGAGGTGGACCCCCGCACCGGCGCGGTCCGGCCCTGAGGGGCGTGCCACGGGGGCAGCATGCGCGCCCTGGTCGTAGAGGACGAGGCCCCGTTGCGCGAGCAGCTCGCGGAGCGCTTGCGCGTGGAGGGCTATGTGGTGGACCTCGCGGCGGACGGGGAGGAAGGGGCGTTCATCGGCCACGATTACCCCGTGGATCTGGCCATCGTGGACCTCGGCCTGCCCAAGCTGCCGGGTATCGAGGTGATCCGGCGGTGGCGGGAGGCTGGGCTCTGCTTCCCGATCTTGATCCTGACCGCGCGTGGGCGCTGGCAGGACAAGGTCGAGGGTCTCGGGGCGGGCGCGGACGATTATCTCGTCAAGCCCTTCGAGATGGAGGAATTGCTGGCGCGCCTGCGGGCGCTCGTCCGGCGCGCGGCGGGGTTCGCGAACCCGGTCCTCACGTTTGGATCGATCACCCTCGACACGCGGGCCGAGTGCGTCCTAGTTGAGGGTGCCGCGGTCGAGCTGACGGCCTTCGAATACCGGATCCTCGAATATCTGATGTTGCACGCGGGCGAGGTCATCTCGAAGACCGAGCTCGCCGAACACCTCTACCACGAGGACCAAGACCACGACAGCAACGTGCTGGAGGTCATGCTGGCGCGCTTGAGGCGCAAGCTCGACCCCGAGCGCCTGCGGAACCCGATCGAGACCTTGCGGGGCCGCGGCTACCGGTTCCGCCTCCTGAAGTCGTCCGGCCCATCGGTTTGACCGTCGGCGCGGGGCTGTCGCTCAACGCGCGGCTCCTGATCGCCGCGAGCGTGGTGCTCACCGCCTTTCTCGGGCTCACCGGACTGACTTTGGACCGTGCCTTCCGCGACAGCGCCCTGGCCCAGATCCGCGCGGCGCTCGAGGTTCAGGTCTATGCCCTCCTCGCCGCGGCCGATCTCGACCCGTCCGAACGCCTCGTGGTTCCGGATCGACTACCCGAGGCCCGTTTCGGGACACCGGGCTCGGGCCTCTATGCCCAGGTCAACGCCGCGAGCGGCGCGCTGGTGTGGCGCTCGCCGTCGATACTGGGGCTCGGTCTGCCCTTCGAGCCCGTGTACCGCTCCGGGGTCGCGGCGTTCCAGGACCTCACGGGCGCAGACGGCGCGCGCTACTTTGCCGTGGGACTGGCCGTCGAGTGGGAAGCGAGTCCGAAGACGAGCTATGGCTACACCTTCTATGTGGCGGAGCAGAGCGACGCCTTCGACGACCTGGTGCGCGGGTTCAGGCAGAGCCTGTGGGGATGGCTCGTCGGAGCCGCGGTGGTGCTGTTGGCCGTGCAGGGGCTGATCTGGCGCTGGGGGCTCGCGCCCTTGCGGCGGGTGGCCCTCGAGGTGGCGGAGATCGAGGCCGGTCGGCAGTGCGAGTTGCGCCGGAGCTATCCGAGTGAGCTGCGCCTCCTGACCGAGCGCCTGAACGCGCTGTTGCGCAATCGCGGCGCCCACCTCGAACGCTATCGTCACGCCCTGGCGGACCTCGCCCACAGCTTCAAGACGCCGCTCGCGGTGATCCGTAGCGCCATCGACGACAAGGACACGCCCGCGCCCTTGCAAGCTTTGTTGCGTGAACAGGTGGAGGGCCTGAACAGGACCGTCGAGTACCAACTACAGCGTGCCGCGGCCTCGGGCCGCACGGTGCTCGCTCGGCCCATCGAGGTCGAACCGGCGGTGGGTAAGCTCGAGAGGACGCTGGCCAAGGTCCACGCGGACAAAGGCGTGCAGTTCGATCTGCAAGTGACACCCGGGCTTCGGTTTCACGGCGACGAGGGGGACCTCGTCGAGGTCCTGGGCAACCTGCTCGACAACGCCTGCAAGTGGGCAAGGCGGGAGGTGGTGCTGCGCGCCCGGCCGGAGGGTGCCGGTACGGGCTTGGTGATCGAGGTCGAGGACGACGGTCCCGGGGTCCCGGAGGAGGCAAAGCCAGTGATCGGCAGGCGCGGGGTGCGTGCCGATCCCAAGGTCGGCGGGCACGGCATCGGGCTGGCCGTGGTGCGGGAGATCGTCGAGGGGGTCTACGGCGGCCGGCTGGAGTTCGGGCGCGGGGCGCTCGGTGGGGCGCTCGTGCGGGTGTGGTTGTGAAGCGCAGGGCAGGAGCAAAGCCGAAGTCTGCCACAGCCTCAATCATGCGCGTTGCGTTGTCTGTAGAATATACGCTACGGAAGGATTGATCGATGCTGGCGAGAGCCATCGGCCGTAGGGCGGTTGCACTCGGGGTGGATCGCTCTTGTCCTGCTTCGCGGTGCTTGCGCCAACGCGTTTAGGCACGGCACATTACGGCGTACCCCGGAATTCGGGACAGAATCATGGCGATAGGTGTTGAGTTACTGGTCATCATGCTGCTGGTCTTGGTGAACGGCATTCTTGCCATGTCGGAGCTGGCCATCGTGTCTTCACGAAAGCCGAGGCTGAAGGTGCTGGCCGACGCCGGACACAGGGGTGCCGCCGGCGCACTCGATCTCGTGGAAAACCCCGGGCGTTTTCTTTCCACGGTTCAGATCGGAATCACCCTCGTGGGGGTCTTGGCCGGGGCATTCGGCGGTGCGACCATCAGCGAGCAGCTTGCGGCTTACTTCGACAGCTACCCGCAAATCGTGCCTTTCGGTGAGCCCATCGCCGTCGGCGTGGTCGTCATGGGGATTACCTACCTCTCACTGATCCTGGGGGAGCTTGTCCCCAAGCAATTGGCCTTGAAAAACCCCGAACTTCTGGCCTCAGCGATGGCGCGACCCATGATAGTACTGGGCAAGATTGCAGCGCCCATGGTGTACTTTCTGGGGCTGTCTTCGACCCTGGTCTTACGTCTATTGGGTGCCCAAGGGACGTCCGGGCAAACCGTGACCGAGGACGAGATCAAGGCTGTCGTCGCCGAGGGAGTCTCGGCCGGGACCCTCAAATTCGAGGAAAAAGAGATGATCTCGGGCGTTATGCGTCTGGCGGACTGGCGTGCGCTAGCGATCATGACCCCACGATCCGATGTTGCTTATATCGACCTCGATGAGGGGGATGATGCGATTCGTCGCACGCTTCAGGAGTCGCACTTCTCCCGTCTGCCCGTGGCCAGGGGCGGGATTAACCGGGTGCTCGGCATCGTCCAAGCCAAGGATCTGTTGAATCAGACCATGGCCGGCGGCGCATTGGATATCGAAAGCGCCCTGTGCCAACCCATCATTGTCCACCGGGATATGTTGGCGCTAGAGGTACTGGAGATATTCAGAGCGTCGCCCGTCCATCTGGCACTGGTTCTCGACGACTCGGGTGCCCTTGACGGCATCGTGACCGCCGCGGACTTCTTGAAGGCCATCGTCGGCGGCCTTGCGGAAGCCGATGGAAGCGGTGATCGAGAAGCTTTCCAAAGGGAGGACGGCTCCTGGCTGATCGATGGTGACTTGAATATCGATGTTCTCAAGGATCGATTGGGCTTGCGGGAGGTCCCGGCAGAACACGATTTCCACACGGTGGCAGGACTCATCCTGTGGCAGATCGAGCGGGTCCCTGCCGTCGGGGAGCACATCGACTACGGTGGATATCGATTCGAGGTCGTGGACATGGACGGTCGCAAGATCGATAAGGTGCTCGCCGCGCGGCTTACCCAGCCCTGCAACGAATCAGAAGACCCCGCGGGTTATTAGGGCGTCAGTCGACTATGGCGGTGCGGCGGTTCTCGTCTTCCTGGAGCTGGCGCCAGAGGATCTTGCCGCTCGCGGTCTTCGGCAGCTCCGCTACGAATTCGACGATACGCGGCACCTTATAGGCCGCCATGCGCCCGCGCGCCCAGGTGGTGATGTCCTCGCCTCGCAGATGCCCCGACGCCTCGGGCCTCGGGACGATCACGGCCTTGACCGTCTCGCCGCGATAGGGGTCGCGAGAGGCGATCACACAGGCCTCCTGGATGTCGGGATGTGCGTAGAGGAGGGCCTCGACCTCCGCGGGCCAGACCTTGAAACCGGCGGCGTTGATCATGCGCTTCAAGCGATCGGTGACGAAAAAATACCCGTCCTCGTCGTAATAGCCGAGATCGCCGGTACGGAAGAAGCGCTTGCCGTCGTGCTGGAGGAAGGCCTCTTCCGTGGCGGCGGGGTTCTTCCAGTATCCCTGGAAGATCTGCGGGCCGTGGAGGACGATCTCGCCGATCTCCATCGGCCCGCGCTCGCCGAAGGTCTCGGGGTCCAGGACGCGCGCATCGACATCGAACATCGGGATCCCGGCGCACTGTCTCTTGGGTCTTTGCGTGGGGTTGAAATGCGTGGGCGCCATGGTCTCCGAGAGCCCATAGCCTTCGATATAGGGCAGACCGATCCTGGCCTCCAGGAGACGCGCCACCGCCTCGGGCATGGCCGCGCCGCCGCCGCCCACCCACAAGAGCGAGGAGAGGTCGTAACGGTCGAGGCCGGGGTTGGCGAGGAAATCCACCATCATGGTCGTGATCGCGGTGAGCGTCGTAACGCGTGTGCGCTCCACCTGGCGCGCGGCGCAATCGCGGTCCCAGCGCGTCATGAGCACGATGGTGCTGCCGAGCTGCAAGGGGGTGTTCATGCCCGACTGCATGCCAGTCACGTGGAACAGGGGCAAGACGGCGAGCACGACGCTTCGGCGCGCATCCCCGCGCCACTCCCCGATCGCGCTCGTCGTGGCCTGCACGGACAGGTGGGTGTGCATGCAGCCCTTGGCCTTGCCGGTGGTGCCGGAGGTATAGGGCATGACGGCGAGGTCATGGTCTCGGGCGAGGTGTTCCCGCGGCACGAGCCCGGCGGCGACGGCCTCCGCGAACGCGATCACCCCCGATGCGGAAATCGCCTGCCGCGGTGCCCGCACGAATTCCGGCACCGGCAACCCGCTCGGGCCCGAGCCATGGTCCGCCGAAAGGTGATCCGCCGAGAGATAATCTGAATACGCCCCCAGGACGAGGTGCGCGAGCCCACTCGTTCCGAGAAGCGGCGCGATCTCTCCCCACAGCTCTTGGGTCGCGATGATGACCCGCGCCCCGGCATCCTCGAGGTAATGACGGATCTCCTCGGTGCGGTTCATGGGATTGACCGGCACGACCACGGCATCGGCGCGCAGGATGGCGTAATAGCCGATCACGTATTGCGGGCTGTTTTGCGTGTAGAGCAGGACGCGATCGCCGCGCTCTATGCCCAAACGCCCCTGGAGGAACCCGGCCAGGGCATCCACCTGGCGCCGCAGCTCGGCGTAGGGGATGCGGCTGCCGTAGTAGTCGAGCGCGCAGTGCCCGGGGTCGCGCCGGGCCGAGGCCTCGAGGTTGGCGTAGACGCTCGTCCTCGGCAGCGACAGCGACCTCGGCCGGGCCGGCGGCCAGTGGGCGTAATGGCGGGTGAACATGGGATGGGATCGACTGGTGTTGGCGATGTCGCGTTTATCGACGGCCAGCCGCCGGCGCTCAAGGGCGAGACCCGTCGTGCCGGCGAACGATAACCGAGTGTCGTGCCGTTTGTATAGCGCAGCGGGCTGCGTTGCGGCCGTTCGCCCGGATCCAGACGGAAGGTCTTGCGCCCCGCTTTCTCCTCGAACTCGTTCAAAAGGCCGGGCGCCGTGTCCTTGTGCGCCCGCCACGAAAACCTCCCTTCACCGACCAGACGGAACCCCTCCGTGAAATAGTCCAGATCCACGCCAAGCACGTCTATCGCGCGCAGCAGCTCTTCGGCAGTGACCTTGCGGCTTCCCGCTTCGATCGCCGCGAGGGTCTGGCGGTCCTTGAAGCCCAGTTTATCAGTAAGCTGACCCTGGGTGAGCCCCGCCCTTTCGCGCGCGGCCTTTAGCCGGCGGGAGATCAGATCACGCATCGGGTGCTCCTAGGGTGCCCCATAGATCGTCAACCGCAACTCGCTTTCGTCGATCAGCCGGTACACCGGCAGCCTCCCCGATAACTTCCGGCTTTCTTCGAGGATGATTGGGACGCCCTCACCGCGCTTGTCCATCAACCGCCCGCGCCCGACCTCGAGATCACCGTTCACCGGGCATTTTGCCAACAGGCTTGCGATCAGCTCGTTGCGCGTCGCTTGACGCAGCGGAAGGCTGTCCACGGTCAGCGTGTTCGCAAGCGCCCCCGGCGAGTACAGCTCCAGCCGGTCTGGAAACATGAAGAGACGGATCTTGGAACCATGGATCGAGTAGTCGCGATGCGCCACGGCATTGACAACAGCCTCGAATACGGCGCGAAGGCTGTACTGAGGGATCTCCATGCGGCCGGGCACCTTGGTCGCACCAACCCGCATGTTCATACGCACGAACGCGAGTGAGTCACGGATCTGTCCATCTAGCGGACCCCTGATCGTCCGGGCATCTTCCTGATAGTTGCTGTCCCGCTGTGAGCTACGATAGTGAACCGCTTCTGTGATCGCGCCTGATAACCATTGCTCCGGGTGTTCGGTACACATCAGGATTCCACCCACGGTTGCCCGCCAGGCTCCGCCTTCGTCCTTTGTGATCAGTTTCAACTTGCCGAGGATCACTGGGGGTTCGTCCTGAAGCCCCCCTGTGAACCGCTCCCAAAGCGCCCGAACCAGCGTATCAGGCGTGGTATCAGGAACGCCCTGCTCGTCGAAGCGGATGATGCCCGCCTGGCTGCGCTGCTGAAACAACCGAGCCAGCTTTTCGGGGGACAGCTCGCGTTTCGAACTGCCTATCCGCTCGAAATAGCCTCCTGGGCTTTTGTGAACGAAGAGGCTCCGCGAGACCTCCACGCGGATGACCGCGCGCTCCGTCCCGGACGCGTCCGGCAGCGTCATGCGCACGATCTGCGCCGTCAGCGGCGGCTTGAGAGAATCGTTGCAGACCTCGCGCAACACAGCCTCTACAATATCAAGGCGCTCAATCGGGATCCCCTCCACGTCACGCGATTTGTCGTCGACCCCCACCAGCAAGACCCCGCCGGCAGTGTTTGCGAACGCGGCCAGCTCGTCGGCAAGCTCGTTACGGGCCAACTCGACTATCTTGTTCTCCCTGAAGCGCACGGACTTCAGCTCGAACAACGAGTCCTCTCCGAGCCGGATCTTCTCGATCAGCTCCTGTTTCGTATCAAGCACGGACGGTCCTCTCCACGAGGCGGCGATACCGCTGCCGGAACGCCTGTACTCCACCCTCCATCACTCGGCAGACCTCGGCACGGACCGCTTGCTCCTGAAGGCTTCCGCTCTCCACGACCAAGCATTGACCGCCACGAAAATCCATCGCGACCACCAACTCGGCGTCGCCGTTGACCACGATATTGGGGTTGTGTGTAACGACGATAAGCTGCCGGCGCATCTTGTTCTCGCGAACTTGCCGGACGATCAGGTCGTAGATTAGATGGTTGTCGAGATCGTCCTCCGGCTGGTCGAGCACCATTGGCTCCTCGCCATAGGCGAGCAGGAAGGCAAGCATTGCAGCCGTACGCTGCCCTGGTGATCCCTGCTGAATCGGCTTGAAGTCCGTCCCGTCGCCCTGAACGCTGTAGGCAGCAGAAAGGCCATCTTCCGGATACCAGGTCTCGATGCGGTCCAGGACTTCGGGCTTGAGCCCGCGCAAGTGCTTGACGAACCACCTGCCGGCCCGGGTCGTTTCCTGGCCAAGGGCAACAGTGATCAGGTCTTTCTTGATTGCGTCAAGTCGCTTCTCGACCTCGGCACGGGCCGTCGCCTGATCCGCTGGAAGGTCACGACACAGATCGGCGATGATACCCTTCGATCCATCCTCGCTTAGGATGTCGTCCGCAAACCTTTCGTCTGTGCGGCCAATGACGGCCCGGAAGCCCGACTCCGCCTCACTGGGTGAACATTGGTATGGCCGAACATCGATGCGCACGAAACGGTTGTCGCGGAGCGCCTGTGCCAGAAAGTCTCTCCGCCGTTGCATCAGCTCGCGCCGCAGCCCCTTCAGGCGGTCGAGCGCCTGATCAGACTGCGTGCGAGTTTCCTTAATCGTTTCGGTAAGTCGAGCGAGTGCTCTCAGTTCCTGCTCGATCACCTGTCTGCGCTGCACGAGCTGCCCGTATTGCGCCGGATCGGTCACACCTTGGCCTTGCAACACCTCGACCCACTGCCGATATCGGGATTCGGCTGCGGTCAGCTCCTCTTTCCATTGCGATCGCCGGAGAGCCGCTCGCCAGGTTTCTGCGGCCGACTCGACCTTAGACCCCAGTTTGGCGATCCCCGTCTGGACAGCTGCGACGGCAGCCCGAACTTTGTCTAGTTCAGCCAACACCTCTCGGTCTCTCTGGTCGTCGTCATCGAACAGCGCAAGGTCTATGGTAGTGATCGCCGCCTCGTCTCTTGCGCTCTCGAGCCCCAGAGCGATGCGGGCCAACTCTTCCTCCACGTGCGCGAGCTCTCGACCCTGTCGCTGGCGGCGCTGATAGGATCTCAGTATGGCCGCTTGTTCAGCGCTCTCGAACACAGCCAGCTTGCGTTTCAGATCGCTGAGCTCTCCTTCCAAGCGCGGAATCGCTTGCATCTTCTCGGTGAGCTCCCGCTCTCTCGCACGTAGGGCGAGAAAGCGTGCTTCCTGTTCCCGCCATCCTGCATCCCAGTCAGACCGGCCCACTTCCCGAGCGTCGTCCACGATGCGGCGCAGGCCCGCTTCGCTTTCCGAGAGCGAAAACACCTGCTTCTGGCTGAATATTCGCATCGGGAAGCGCTGTGGTATATCGCCGCTTTCCCGTTCCCAAGTACCGTCGTGGCGCTCGCTCTCGATCGGTGTGAGACTACCTGCCTGATTCCATTGCAGGCGAAAGCGGGTGGCATCGTTCCGATAGGTGATGCGTAGCTCGGTGTTGTGGGTCAGTGCACCGCGATCTTCGCGGCCACGCGGCAGGCGGAAGAACTCGCTGAAGTCCTCGGCAAGCTTGCTGGTCAGCTCCTTGTCCCGGCGCAGCCCGATGCGAAGAAACTCGGTGATCGTGGACTTGCCCGTTCCGCGTCCGCCGATCACGGTGTTGAGCCAAGGATTGAACTTGATCCCGAGCGGCTGACCACGGCCGCAGCGACGCGCCTCGCGGATCTCGATCGCCTCGATGAGTTGCGCCGCGTGACGGTTGGGCTCGTCCTGCTGCTGATCGCTTCGCCGTACCGAAAGTGGCGCCCCGTCTAGCAAGGCAAGCCGCAGCCCTTCGAGCGAAGGTGTCCCCATCTTCACCCAGCTGAAGTGCGAGCCGGGGAAACGATGGCCCGGGTTGCCTGTAGCATGATGTGAATCTGAGCCCAGAACTTCGGCCCACCCCGGATTGTGCTGCTCGTAAAGCGCCGGCTTGGCGAATCCAGGATCACACAGCTCCATTGCCGCGATCGACTGACAGCCAAGAAGTCGAGCGAGCGTTTCGCCTTCACACTGGGTAAGTGCGCCGTTCGGGCCGTCGGCGTGAGCCAGTATCGCGACCCCTCCGGCCCTCTCGATCTCCATGGCAACCTGCACAGGTGTCTTGTCCGTCACCGCATCACTAGCACCACGTGTCCCCCGGTAATTCACGCTACCAAGCAACTGCGTCACGTCAGCCGTGCTGGCCGTCGGATCCAATATACCCAGGACATGCACTCCTCCATGCGCGGAAATCTCGATTCCCGGGAAGAGGTATAGATGATGAAATTCCGGATGGCCACTGGTTTCCAGACTAGCCAGGGCAGCCTTGAGCCGATCGATCCACTCGCCGGTGTTATGATCGGTCACGGCGATGCAATCGATCCCGGTACGTGTGAACCCGAGAAGCCAGTCTTCGGGCTTCATCGCTTGCAACGCTGCCTGGTTCCGGCCTTTGCCGTAATCCCTCGAGGCCGGGGTATGAGTGTGGAAGTCGAACTTCCACCAGCGTGCGCCAGGAAACGCATACATAAGGGTTGTCCCCTATACACACCTATCACATAGGGATCATTACAGGATATTCCGCACTGCGCGCGTGTAATACTCGTAGTGGAGGAAATATTGATTTTCTGCCCCTGAGGAAAAGAGCACTTTTGCAGCGTATCCATAGGCCTCCGACTCACCGCTCGACCAATGCGGGTTTTCCAAGATGGTACTGGACCAATAGGGTTCGTCGTCCTTTATCCTATCAAAGATTTGCTTCCAGTTGCTTGAGACCAAACGAAGCTCGTCGATCATAGGCAGGCGCCAATCTCGATAGCCGGCTAGGGTTAATTCGCGGCAATATTGCTCACTCTCGGTGAACCGTCGCAAACGGGCATCATCCTCTTTCTGCCACATGAGTCCGGTCTGTGTATTCGTTACAGTGCCTTCAGCGTTTTCTACAAACCGTGGTTTCGAGACCGATTGGCTCGTGCTCGCTGCACTCGTTTTGCAAAAAAGATTCGTAGCCATTGATGCTACTTCGTCAATCATTCTTTCAAAGTCCTGAGCTGTGTCAACTCGCCACCACTTGTGTACGTAAGGGCTAGCACCAAAAACAACATTAGGTCCTCCGTGACTTTCAACGTCTAGAACCATCTGGGCATGAACCTCGCCGTTCGTGAGGTTGACAAGATAGTAATACCATCCGGGGGAAAAATGATCTGGGCCTTCTGTTACATTGATCGTGCGCGGACCATTTTTGTCCATGTTTGAGGGTCGCAGTTTGTCTAGGCCGCCATAGCCCACGTGATCGCCCGCGCGCCGGCGCCACGCCAGGGCGTGGCCCTGTTGGGCGCGCCGGGGATCCCGCGCGAGCCCGCGAGAGCATCTCGTTTCACAACTTCGAGCGGATGGCGTCATGTCCGATCTGGAACCGAGCGCATGACCCGTGCGGGCACTCCCAACGCGATGACGTTATCGGAGATGTCGCGGGTCACCACGGCCCCGGCGCCGATGATTGCCGATGCCCCCACCCGGACCCCGGGTAGGAGCACCGCGCCGAGCCCGAGGTGGGCGTAGGCCCCGAGCTCGGAACCACCGCCGAGCGCGGCGCCCGACGAGACGTGGGCGTAGGCGCCGACGACGACGTCATGCTCGACCACGGCCCCGGTGTTGACGATCACGCCCTCGCCCACCCGCGCATCGGGGTTGACCACCGCGCCGGCCATGACCACAGTGCCCCATCCCAGGGCCGCCGACGGCGCCACGCTCGCCCGCGGATGGACGACCGTGAGGACGTCGACCCCGATCCCTGCTAAGGCGCCAGCGATCCGCGCCCGCACTTCGTTGTCGCCGATGCCGAGGACGATCCCCACCGGGCCGTGGGCCGCTCGGCCCGCAAGCCAGGCCCACGGCCCGTGCACCGGATGGCCGAGCACCAGCCTCCCGGGCGGCACGCAGTCGTCGATGAAGCCGGAAAGGCGCTCCCGGGCGGAAGCCAGCAAGAGGTCCGCGACCACCTTTCCGTGCCCTCCGGCGCCGTAGACATACAAGTCCCTCATGGGGCGTCCCTCACGGCGTCTTCGCCTCGGCGCCCCATGAACTCCGGCATCGTCGCATGGTCCTCCGCGTTGATCCCTTCCCCCTTCAGGACCTTGATCACCGTCCGAGCCAGGATCCTGAGGTCCAGCGCCAGGCTCTGGTGGTCCACGTACCAGACGTCGTACTGGAACTTCTCCTCCCACGAGATCGCGTTTCGACCGTTCACCTGAGCCCACCCCGTCATGCCGGGCTTGACCTCGTGGCGCCGGGCCTGCTCGGCCGAGTAGCGGCTGAGGTATCGCATCAGCAACGGCCGCGGCCCGACGAGGCTCATATCGCCGGAGAGGACGTTCCAGAGCGTGGGCAACTCGTCGAGGCTGGTCCTGCGCAGCCAGCCCCCGAGGGTGCTCAGACGCGTCGCATCGCTCGTCAGCGGATCCTCACCCGGCTCCGTCTCCCGCATCGTCCGGAACTTCACGATCCGGAAGGGCCTGCCGCCACGGCCCGGCCGCTCCTGCCGGAAGCAGACCGGCCTGCCCATCGTCACCCGGATGGCCGCCGCCACCACCCCGAGGAGCGGCGCCGAGACGCAAAGCCCCACCGCAGCGACGCTCACATCCAGCGCACGCTTGACGATCGCCATCGGGAGACGGCGATCTCTCGGCTTTACGGCTGCCGCCGTGAGGACCGCGAGCCATCGGCCGGCGAGGACACGGATGTCGTAACGCGCCGCGACGGCGCGCCGGCCTCGATCCCGCGCCACACGCAGCGCCTCCGGATCCAAGGCCAGACCCCGCAGCGCGTGCACCAGACCCTCCACATCGCCCGGAGGCACCACCGCGCCGCAGCGCTCCCTCGCGACCACGGCCGCGAGATCCGACCCCGCCGGCGCCACCGCGACCACCGCATTGCCCGCCGCCATGGCGCTGAAGGTCTTGGAAGGGATCGAGGTCTTGCTTGCCGCTTCCTTCAAGGTCACCAGCGCGATGCTGGAGGACGACAGCAATCGCGCCCACGCCGGATCGGGCAGCGGCGGCTCGAAGCGGACTCGATCAGGTGCGAGATCGGACCATCTCCTGGCCAGGTATTCCGCCCCCGCGCCGGACGCCGCCACCACGAAGCAGAGGCGCGTGAGGGCGGGATCCGCGAGCACCCGGGGCACGGCCCGGCACACCGTCTCCCAGTCGTGCATCTGCCCCAGGTTGCCGACGTAGCTCACCACGACCTTGCCCCGGCACCAACGCTGCAGCTCGCTCTCGGCATCGGCGGCAGGGGCGCATCCCGTGTCGAACTCCGAGACGCTGGCCCCGGTTTCGATCACCTCCCAGCAGGGCGGGCTTCCGTAACGCCCGCGAACGTGCTCCGCCATCTCCGGGCCGATGAAGACCACCGCGTCGGCGCGCGAAAGCCAGAAGCGGTTCACGCCGGCCGCCGCCCGGGCGAGGAAGCCGGCAGGAGGCGCCACGCCGGAAACCTCGAGTGCATCGGGGTAGACATCGTAGACCAGCGCCACCACGGGCACCCGGTGCAGGGGTCGCGTGGCGATCAGCACGAGCGGCAGATAGAAGGGATTGGTCGTCGCCACCAACACGTCGGGACGGTGAAAGAACCCATGGGCGATGGCACGGATCGGAAAGACCAGCATGGAGCCGATGCGCGCGCGGGCGCGGCCGATGCCCCGTGACGCCATCAGCCCGCGCCAGCGCCGATCGCCGAACCCCTCGAGGACCCGCGCCTCGGCACCCAAGGCCGTGAGCGCACGGGCGAGCCGCTCCATGGGCCCTCCCCCGGTGCAGGACGCGATCGTGACCTTCATCCGCGACATCGCTTACTGGTCCACGCCGAACAGATCGCGCGCGGCCTTGATGAGCGCTACCCGATCGGTCTGGTCGGCCACCCGGAGCTTGGCGCTCGGCGGGTGGATCAGGGTGTTGGTCAGGCGGCGGGCCAGTTGTTCGAGGACGTCTTTGGGATCGTCTCCGAGCGCCAGGCGCCGCCGCGCCGCCACGAGCACACGCTCACGCCGCGCATCCGCCCGCGCGCGGATGGCCCGGATCACCGCTACCGCGTCCAGCGATCCCACCCAGTCCATGTAGCAATGTACCTGGGACGCGATGATCTCGTCCGCCTGCCGTGCGGCGATCTGCCGGGAGTGCAGGTTGTCCTGGATCACCGATTCGAGGTCATCGACGGTGTAGAGATACACATCGGAGATGTCCCCCACGGCCGGGTCGATATCGCGCGGGATGGCGATATCGACCAGGAACATCGGGCGGTGCTTGCGCGCCCGCAAGGCCCGCTCGACCACGGCCCGGTCCAGGATCGGGACGGCGCTCGAGGTGCCCGTGACCACGATGTCCGCCTCTTCCAGGTGCTTTCCGACCTGCGAGAGCGGGATCGCGTAGCCACCGAGCGGGGCCGCGAGACACTGCGCCCGCTCCAGGGTGCGGTTGGCGACGATCATGCGCCGGGTGCCACGCTCGTGGAGGTGCTGGGCGACCAGGGCGATGGTGTCACCGGCGCCGATGAGCAGCGCCGTGTGGCGCCCGAGATCACCGAAGATCTGCTCCGCGAGGCGTACGGCCGCGAACGCCACCGATACCGGGCTGGTGCCGATGGCGGTGTCGGTCCGCACCTTCTTGGCCACCTTGAAGGCATGCTGGAACAGCCGGTTGAGCAGCCTGCCTAGGGTGCGGTGCGCCATGGCGGCGCGGTAGGCATCCTTGATCTGACCTAGGATCTGCGGTTCACCGAGGACCATGGAGTCGAGCCCGCAGGCCACCCTCAAGAGATGCCGCACGCCCTCTCCTTCCGTGAGACCGAACAGGTAGGGGGTCAGATCGGTCTCGCACAGGCCTTGCTGCCGGGCCAGCCAGCGCACCGGCCGATCGAGGTCCGAATCCAATTGACTGCAATAGATCTCGGTGCGGTTACAGGTCGAGACGATGACGGCCTCATGCACGCCGTCCGTACCGCGCAGATCACGCAAGGCGTCGGGGAGCCGGTCCGCATCGAAGAAGACCTTCTCGCGCAGGAATACCGGCGCGGTCCGGTGATTGACGCCGACGACCAGTAACGACATGGGAGGGCGGGACTCTCGGGGAGCCGGATTGGGTCAGAACCCCCGGCCGGCACAAGGGATTTTGCGGGATGCCCCCCCCGAATACAAGCACCGGCGCAAATGCGTTCGACCATTCGGCGTTCGACCATTCGCCCCCAAGCAGAGATAAAATAAGGGGGTCGAAGCAGCCGGTGAACTGGCGTATAGTAACAATCTCCCCCCTGGGTGCCGACAGCCTATTCCGTGCGCGTCCATAATCCATCCAGTACATCCCGCCGAGCGATGTCGCCGTCACACCCGGGCGGGGTCGGTGTGCCAGAGATCGATACCCAAGGGATCGATAAGGGACTCGCAAGGTCCGTGTTCCCCGCCTTGGTGCTGTTGGCCACCTTGGTCCTCGGGGGCTGTGCCGGCACAAAGAGCACGCTCGATGCCGCGCCGCCCGGCCAGGCCGATCGAGCATCGCCGGCCGCCGCCGCCCAGGCACCGCAGGTCGAACAGCCGCCGCGGGTCGAACTGACCGAAGACATCCTCTACAAGCTCCTGGTAGCCGAGTTCGCCGGCCAGCGCGGCCAGGTCGAGCTGGCCCTCGATACCTACCTCGATCTGGCGCGCCGCGTCCCGGACGCCCGCATCGCCGAGCGCGCCACCGGCATCGCCGTGTTCGCGAAGCGCAATGCCGAGGCGCGCGAAGCCGCGGAGCTCTGGGTGCAACGCGCCCCCACCGACCTCGAGGCCCACCAGGTACTCGCGGCACTCCTGATCCGCAACGGCGAGGTCGACGACGCCCTGCATCACCTCGAGCTCGTGATGAGCGCATCCAAGGAGGGCGCCGGACAGGGTCTCAAGATGATCGCGAACTTCCTCGGCAACGAAGGCGACAAGCAGGCGGCCCTGGAGGTCATGCGGCGCCTGGTCGCCGCCCATCAGGACGACCCCGATGCCCTGTTCGCGTATGCCTTGCTTGCGATCAAGACCGATCAGCTACCGGCCGCCCGCCAGGCCATGGAGCAGATCCTCTCGCGCGGCACCCCGACCACCCCGATGGCCATGACCTATGTCGGGATCCGTCAGAAGCAGGGCGACACCGAGGGCGCCCTGTCGTGGCTCGAAGGGCAGATCGAAAAGTACCCCCAGGACTTCGATCTGCGCACGGCCTACGCGCGGCTCTTGGCCGATCAGCGGCGTTTCGATGACGCCAAGAAACAGTTCGAGATCCTCGCGAAGATGCAGCCGGACAATGCCGAGGTGCGCTTCGCCCTCGGGATCCTGCACCTTCAGACCCAATCGCTGGAGAGCGCGGAGGGGCATTTCCGGCATCTCGTGAACGGCCAGGAGTATGCCGACGAGGCGAGCTATTACCTCGGCCAGCTCGCGGAGACCCGCAAGGATTACGACCAGGCGCTCAAGTGGTACTCCTCGGTCGGGGAAGGCGACAACCACTTCGATGCCCAGCTCAGCATGGCGCTCACCATGATGAAGCAGAAGGAGTTCCCCGCGGCACGGGAACAGATCCACCGCATCGCGGCGGTCACCCCCGATCAAAAAACGCGGCTCACGCGGGTTGAAAGCGAGCTATTGAGCCAGGAAGGCAAGTACCGGGAGGCCATGGGCGTCTACGACCGCGCGCTCGAAGGGGGTTTCAACAGCGACCTCTTGTACAGCCGCGCCATGCTGGCCGAGAAGATGGGGAGACTGGACCTCCTGGAGCGCGATCTCAAGCGCATCCTGGAGCGCGAACCCGATAATGCCCAGGCCCTGAACGCGCTGGGGTACTCCCTGGCCGATCGAACGACCCGGTACCCCGAGGCCTACGCCCTCATCAAGCGTGCCTATGAATTGAGCCCGAACGATTACTACATCCTCGACAGCCTGGGCTGGGTACTCTATCGGATGGGTCGTCTGGACGAGGCCGAGGGCTATCTGCGGCGCGCGCTCAAGCTCCGCAACGACCCCGAGGTCGCGGCGCACCTGGGCGAGGTCCTGTGGCTCCGGGGCGATCGCAAAGGGGCGCGCATGGTCTGGGAGGATGCCCTGCAGTCGGCACCCGGGGACCGCAAGGTCCTGGACGCCATGCAACGCCTGTCCCCGTGAGACGCTCATCGGCGCTCGGGCTCGCCCTCCTGGCGGCCGGCTGCGCCACCTCCTCCGCACCGCCCGGCGAGTCCTTGGCGGGCGCGGGTCGCGATGCGCTGTGGACCCTGCACCGCGAGCGCGTGGCGAGAGTCCAAGACTGGTACCTCGCCGGGCGGATGGCGCTGGCAACACCCGAGGAAGGCTGGAACGCGGCGCTATATTGGACTCAGAACGAGGAGCACTATTCGCTGCGCGTGGTCGGTCCGCTGGGTCAGGGGAGCTACGGGCTCGACGGTGGCCCGAACCGGGTCGTGATGCGTACCCCGGACCGGCTTACCCTGACCGCCGAGGACCCCGAGAGTCTCATCCTTGCCCAACTCGGATGGACGTTGCCGGTGTTCGGGCTGCGTTACTGGGTGCGGGGGATCCCCGAGCCGCGCGCACCGGTCGCCGCCATGACGGTCGATGATCGAGGCCGCATGACCGAGCTCGAGCAATCCGGCTGGCGGATCAGCGTGCTCGGCTACGAGGCCCGCAATGGCCTCGATCTGCCCTCCAAGCTCTTCCTGCGCACCGATCGCTTCAAGGTCCGCCTCGTCGTAGAGCGCTGGGCGTCCGGCTAGTGGCATCGCCGCTCGGCTGGCCGGCGCCGGCCAAGGTCAATCTCTTCCTCCATATCCTCGGCCGCCGCCCCGACGGCTACCATGAGCTGCAGACGGTGTTCCAGTTCGTGGGGTTCTGCGACACCTTGTCTTTTGAGCTCCGGGAGGACGGCCAGGTGCGGCGCACGACGGACCTGCCCGGCGTCGCCCCCGAGGCCGATCTGGTCGTCCGCGCCGCCCGCCTGCTCCAGTCGCACACCGGGACCCGCCTCGGCGCCGACATCGGTGTCACGAAGCGCATCCCGATCGGGGCCGGACTGGGCGGCGGCAGCTCCGATGCCGCGACCACCCTCGTGGCCCTCGACCACCTGTGGGGTGCCGGCCTGCCCTCCCCGAAACTCCAGGCGATCGGACGCCGGCTGGGGGCCGATGTCCCGATCTTCCTCCACGGACAGGCGACCTGGGCGGAAGGGATCGGGGAGCACTTCACCCCCATCTCCCTGGACGAGCCCTGGTATCTCCTCATCCGCCCGGACACCGAGGTTTCGACCACCGCGGTATTCAACGACCCGGATTTGACACGCAATTCGTCTCCCATCACAATCGCCCGCTTTCTAGCCGGCGAGAGACGCAATGACTGCGAGCCGGTGGTGCGGGTACGCTACCCGGAGATCGGGGCCGCCCTGGACTGGCTCGGTGAACGGGCGCACCCCCGGCTCACCGGCACCGGGAGCTGCGTGTTCGCGGCGTTTCCGAGCGAGGCCGAGGCGCGGGCCGTCCTCACCGAGCTGCCGCGGCGCTGGGAGGGCTTCGTGGCGCAGGGGCGAAATCGATCTCCCTTGTTGGATCGGGTCGCGGCTTTGTAAACCCGCCGGCTTGATCGACTCGCGGCTCGAACCCCTCGCGCGCGAGTGGTTGACGATTGGGGTGTAGCCAAGCGGTAAGGCACGGGGTTTTGATCCCCGCATTCCCAGGTTCGAATCCTGGCACCCCAGCCAGATGAGGCAGGCACTTGGGGGAGCCGTGTCAATAGACGATCTGATGCTTTTCACGGGCAACGCCAATCCCCCGTTGGCGGAGGCGGTCGCCAACCATCTCCAGATCCCGCTCGGCAAGGCCACCGTGGATCGCTTCAGCGATGGTGAGGTGATGGTCGAGATCGGCGAGAACGTGCGCGGCCGGGACGTGTTCGTAGTCCAGCCGACCTCTGCCCCGACCAATGAAAACCTGATGGAGCTCCTGGTGATGGTGGACGCGCTCCGGCGCGCCTCGGCCTATCGGATCACGACCGTCATCCCCTACATGGGCTATGCACGCCAGGACCGCCGGCCACGCTCGGTGCGGGTGCCGATCACCGCCAAGCTGGTGGCCAATATGATCGCCGGGGTCGGGGCCGACCGGGTGCTGACCATCGATCTGCATTCCGAGCAGATCCAGGGTTTTTTCGATATCCCTCTCGACAATGTCTATGCCTCGCCGGTGTTGCTGGGCGATATCTGGAAGCACGAGCATCCCAACGTCATGGTGGTCTCGCCCGATGTCGGCGGGGTGGTGCGCGCCCGCGCGGTGGCCAAGCGCCTGGACGACGCCGATCTCGCCATCATCGACAAACGCCGGCCGAACCCCAACGAGGCCCGCGTCATGAACATCATCGGCGACGTTCGGGACCAGACCTGTATCATCGTGGATGACCTGGTCGATACCGCGGGGACCTTGTGTGAGGCCGCCCGCGCCCTCAAGGAACACGGCGCGGCCAGCGTGCTCGCGTATTGCACCCACCCGGTGTTGTCCGGGCACGCGGTGTCGCGCATTGTCGAGTCCGATCTAAACGAGCTGGTGGTCACCGATACCATCCCCTTGCTCCCCGAGGCACGCGCCTGTCCTCGCATCCGACAGCTCAGCGTCGCCGCCCTGCTCGCGGAGAGCATACGCCGGATCTGCTCCGGGGAGTCGCTGAGCTCCATGTTCATGGACTGAGAGTTTGTGAAAAAATCTAACCAAACCTATTTGAAATTACGGGAACCTCGACGAGTTCGCGCTCCCTCCGGCAGGGCCACCCTATGTTCTCCTTCTCGTTCCGGGAGAGCACCGGGACACTCCCTCCCCTGTCCGCTTGCGGACGGGGGAGGGCGGGGGTGGGGGTCAGCCTTTGGCGGGCTGACCAAGCCCTGTCCCGGCCGCGGCGCCGTTTACCCCCACCCTAGCCCTCCCCCGCTCCGCAGGCTCCGCAGGGGAGGGGATCGGAAACTCACTCCCCCGCCGACCGGAAGCCAGTCGTTCACAGGCTCCGGCGGACAGCGTCATCGCTTAACACAGGAGGAACACCGTGAAACCATTCGAACTGGCCGCCGCATTGCGCGATCAAACAGGAAAAGGCCGATGCCGCCGACTCAGGCGCCAGGGCCAGGTCCCCGCCGTACTGTATGGGTCCGGCAGGGCGCCCTTATCGCTGACTCTGGAGCACGAGGAGGTGCGCCGGCACCTCGATCAGGAGGCCTTCTATTCCCATATCTTGACCCTCACGCTGGAAGGCGGTCCTGAAAAGGTGGTGCTCAAGGACCTGCACCGGCACCCCTATAAACCGCAGATCCTGCACCTCGATTTCCTGCGCATCGACGAGCACGAGCGGCTCACCATGCGCGTCCCCATCCACTTCATAAACGAGGACAAGTGTGTCGGTGTCAAACAGGCGGGTGGGATCGTCAGCCATCTGATGACGGAGGTCGAGGTGGTGTGCCTCCCGAAGGACCTGCCGGAATACATCGCGGTGGACCTCGCGCCGGTCACCATCGGGACCACCTTGCACCTCTCCGATCTCAACCTTCCCGAAGGCGTGCAGGCGGCGGCCCTGGCGCATGGGGGAGATGCGGCACAGGCGGTCGTTTCAGTGCACCTCCCAAGAGTCGTCGAGCAGGCCGAAGGCGAGGCCGCCGCGGGGGCCGGCGGCGAGCAGCAACCAATCTGATGGGGCGGCTTTCGGTGCCATGCGGTGGCGCGTGGCGCTGTCGCTGAACGCGTGCCGGACGAGACCGGGACCCGCGGGCGCATCGAGCTCATCGTCGGCCTCGGCAACCCCGGACCCGAATACGCCGCGACCCGTCACAACGCCGGGAGTTGGTTCCTCACGCGCCTCTGCGTCGCCCTCCGGCAGGCAGGCAAGTTTGCCGGGCGGGTCGGGCGGTTGGAGAACGCCGGAAGGAGCTGCTTCGTGCTCCAGCCGACCGCCTTCATGAACCGCAGCGGCCAGAGCGTCGCGGCGCTCGCGGGTTATTACCGCATCCCGGCTGCCTCTATCCTGGTGGCCTACGATGAGCTCGACCTGCCACCGGGTGCGGTGCGCCTGAAGCGCGGCGGCGGGGCCGGCGGGCACAACGGTATCCGCGACATCATCGCCCATCTCGGCGACCCCGGATTCGCCCGCCTGCGTCTCGGGATCGGCCATCCCGGGGTACGAGAGTGGGTCACCCCCTACGTGCTGTCCTCGCCACCCTCGCACGAACGCCTGGCCATCGAGGCGGCCATCGATGCCGCCATCGAGCACCTCCCGCACATCCTGGACGGGGACCTGGAGCCGGTGATGAACCACCTGCACCGCCGCGCCCCCGAGGACCCCGCCGCGGATTAGGGCGAGCTTCTTCGGATTAGGGGGACCACGCGGGGATGGGTTTTCGCTGCGGCATCGTCGGTCTGCCCAATGTCGGTAAGTCCACGCTCTTCAATGCCCTGACACGGGCCGCGGTCGCTGCCTCGAATTATCCGTTCTGCACCGTGGACCCCAATGTGGGCGTGGTGCCGGTGCCTGACCCGCGCCTCGGGCCGCTCGCGGAGATCGCGAAGCCCGAACGCATCGTGCCGGCGGCCATGACCTTCGTCGATATCGCCGGTCTCGTCGCCGGGGCCTCCAAGGGCGAGGGTCTAGGAAACAAGTTCCTCGCCCACATCCGCGAGACGCAGGCCATCGCACACGTGGTGCGCTGTTTCGAGCACGAGCGCATCGTACACGTCGCGGGCCGCGTGGATCCCCTGTCCGATATCGAGACCATCCAGACCGAGCTGGCGCTCGCGGACCTCGAGACGGTGGAGCGGGCGCTCGAGCGCGTCGGCAAGCGTGAAAAGGCCGGTGACAAGCCGGCACAGACCGCCCGTGCGGCGCTCGACAAGACCCTGCAGTGCCTCGACACGGGCGGGAACCTCCGCTCCCTGGTGCTTACCGAGGCGGAGCGCGCCGTGCTCGCGGACCTGCACCTCCTCTGCCTCAAGCCCACCCTGTACGTCGCGAACGTCACCGAGCGGGAGTTCGGTGGGAACCGTTGGACCGAGGAGCTCGCGCTTCTCGCGGAGCGCGAAGGGGCGGCGAGCCTCATCGTCTGCGCCGCGCTCGAGGCCGCGCTCGCCGAGCTCGAGGACCTCGAGCGCCGCGAGTACCTGGAGGCGCTGGGCGTGGCGCAGACCGGGCTCGCGCGCCTCATCGAGGCCGGCTACGCCCTCCTCGGCTTGCAGACCTTTTTCACGGCCGGGCCCAAGGAGGTGCGCGCCTGGACGGCGCGCATCGGCGCCACCGCGCCCGAAGCGGCCAGCGTGATCCACACCGATTTCCAGCGCGGCTTCATCCGCGCCGAGGTCATCGGCTACGACGACTACCTCGCCGGTCGCGGCGAACAAGGCGCCAAGGACGCCGGCAAGTGGCGCCTGGAAGGCAAGGACTACCGCATCCGCGACGGCGACGTCGTGCACTTCCGCTTCAAGGTGTAGCCCGGATGTCGCGGCGCCGCGCCAAAACTCATCCGCTTGTTTTTTCTTCCTTCCCTCCGGCCGAAGCTGCGCAAGCCGTCCGCACTCTCGGTTCCAGTTTTCCTTCCGGCCGCCGGTACGGATACGTCAGCAGAGACAGCTCCGCCATCTCCTGCATTCTGTCATAAAGGAAAATGTCCGGATCCTGGTGTTTGTCGTAGTACGCCGTTTTTCCGATTCGGATGAAAACATGTGTTCTGATGAAGCCCTTCTTGTAACGAAAACCCAGAGAGTTCACGGCAAGAGGCTGAGAAGGTCTTCCGGCAATAAACCGAAAACCGGGAGTGCGTCCCTTCCCCATTTTGGCGGGAACGTACGTCTGTTCCGGAAACATGGCGACCGCATTGCCGTCATATAGAACATGACGGGCAAGCATCAGAAATTTCTTGCTCTTTTCCGGATTCTTTCTGTTGATCGGAATCCCGCCGCATTTGATAAAAAAACCAAAGAAATACCACTGTGCCAGAGAATCTTTCATCACACACCAGACATCGTTTCGACAGCGGCCCTGGACCACAGCAAGTCCCAGCGGGACATCGTCGTATCTCTGGTGTTTCGCGAGCAGAAGGACCGGACCCCTTTTGTTCATGCGATCCGTGCCTTCATGATGAATTTTATAAAAAAGCCTCATGAAATAATTGCCGAACAAGTACAGAAGAGAGGAATTGAATCGGCTCTTTCCAGGATGGTCGTCGTACTCCTTTCGGCTCATGAACTCATACCCGTGCCGGCGTAAATCGCAGCTAAGCCCGCGAAACTCATCCGCTTATTTTTTCTTCCTTTCCTCCGGCCGAAGCTGCGCAAGCCGTCCGCACTCTCGGTTCCAGTTTTCCTTCCGGCCGCCGGTACGGATACGTCAGCAAAGACAGCTCCGCCATCTCGTGCATTCTGTCATGAAGGAAAATGCCCGGATCCTGGTGTTTGTCGTAGTACGCCGTTTTCCCGATTCGGATGAAAACATGTGTTCTGATGAAGCCCTTCTTGTAACGAAAACCCAGAGAGTTCACGGCAAGAGGCTGAGAAGGTCTGCCGGCAACGAAGCGAAAACCGGGGGCGCGTCCCTTCCCCATTTTGGTGGGAACGCGCGTCTGTTCCGGAAACATGACGACAGCATTGCCATCATACAGAACATGACGGGCAAGCATCAGAAATTTCTTGCTCTTTTCCGGATTCTTTCTGTTGATCGGAATCCCGCCGCATTTTATAAAAAAACCAAAGAAATACCACTGTGCCAGAGAATCTTTCATCACACACCAGACATCGTTTCGACAGCGGCCCTGGACCACAGCAAGTCCCAGCGGGACATCGTCGTATCTCTGGTGTTTCGCGAGCAGAAGGACCGGACCCCTTTTGTTCATGCGATCCGTGCCTTCATGATGAATTTTATAAAAAAGCCTCATGAAATAATTGCCGAACAAGTACAGAAGAGAGGAATTGACTCGGCTCTTTCCAGGATGGTCGTCGTACTTCTTTCGGCTCATGAAGTCATGCCTGGAGACTTGCGTCGAACCATCAAGCGGGAATTGAAGCGGTCGAATTAGGTTAAATGTGACAGGGGACGGCCCGACCGCGTGAGGTTCCGGCGTGGAGAAAAACCCTGGCGCGTTGCATGGCCGCGATGAGAATGGAGACGGCAGAAAGTCATGACACCCTCACGTGTTGTGGCTAGGGCTCGGCCCGCGGGCGACGCCCCGACCGAGTCCGCCGATTATACCATCATAGGAACCCAGTGTGGCTGACGACAATATTGTCCTCCCCCGGCCAGCTCGGCCTAGCCGATCGCCATCGCCTCTTCGGCGGTCGTCGCCCAACACCGGCGCCGTGGTGGGCCGGAAGGGCCTGAACATGGGCCTGTCGGAAGGCCGGCAGCCTCTGTTTCACAAGATTCGGCGGGCGCGTATCATGTCGCCAACCTCGTGCTCTCCGCCCTGGTATTCGGCGCCGGCCCTTCCCAATTGGAAAAAAACACATGCGTGAATCTTATGTTCTCGGCTTGAGCCAAACCGCTTTTCACCGCATCGCCTACACCGAATGGGGCGATACCCACAATCCGCGCGTGCTGATCTGCGCGCACGGCCTGTCGCGCAACGGGCGCGATTTTGATGCGCTTGCCGAAGCGATGAGCCGCGACTACCGCGTGCTCTGCCCCGATTTCGTCGGGCGCGGGAAAAGTGACTGGCTGCAGAACAAGGCCGGCTACGGTTATCCGCAATATCTCTCCGACATGACCGTCCTGATCGCCCGCACGGGCGCCGAGCAGGTTGATTGGGTCGGTACTTCCATGGGCGGACTCACGGGCATGTTCATCGCCGCACAGCCCAAATCTCCGATCCGCAAAATGGTCCTCAATGATGTGGGATCGCATATTCCGATGGCGGCACTGGAACGCATTGGAACTTATATGGGGACCAATCCGGTGTTCGACTCGTATGGGGCGTACAAGGAACACCTGAAGATGATCGCCGCTCCTTTTGGGCTGAAGACCGAGGCGCAGTGGGATCAGATCGCGCGCAGCTCGGTCAGAATCGCAGCCGACGGCAAGGCGCACGGCAATTGCGATCCCGGCATAGGCGACTCATTTCGGATTACCGCGGCTGCCGACATCGACCTGAGCCCTTTCTGGAATGCGGTGCGCTGCCCGGTTCTGGTAACGCGTGGTGCGCTGTCCGATCTGCTGTTGCCGGAAACCTATACCGCCATGCTGCAAAAGCCGGGCGTGTCCGGTGTCGAGATACCCGGAGTGGGTCACGCGCCGATGTTCATGGAGGATGAGCAGATCAGGATAGTTCGCGAATTTCTGCTCGAGGATTGCCCGGAATGCAGAAAGACCCATGAGCTCTGATTGTGCGATTACATCACACCGTTCCCGGGGCCGGGCACAAAGGGTTTGTCGCGAAGAACGCGGCGATTTCCTCGCGGCGCGCCTCTGCATCCGCATAGCCCAAGTCCAGCAACCGTCGCACGTAGTCTGGTTGAAACAGCAATACGCTCAAGATATCGTTCGATCGCGTCTCTTGCGTGCCCAAACCTCGAGTCATGAAGCGGAAGGCGCTCGGAAGGTCGGGCTCATAGGCATTGGCGAGCTTGCCCAGATCGCGTGAGGGCCTCAGCAGCAATAGCTCCACACAACGCAAACCACCCCGCTTGTCGAGCGGTACATGCTTCACCAGCGAGTTGATGCGTTCGATACGCAAGGCATCATAGTCGAAAACATCGAGGAAAAGCGCATTATACAGGGCGCCGACCACTTGCACGGGAGGTGGGTAACCGTCGATAGTGGGGCAATCGCCTTCCTCGCCGGACGGTGCATATTTCGTCGAGATCGCCAAGATGCGATCGGCACCCAGGTGCACAGCCGGCGACAGCGGTGCAGTCATTCTGATCCCGCCATCACCATACCAGCATCCGCCGATATTCACGGCAGGGAAGAAAAGCGGTAGAGAGGCAGAGGCTAGTATGTGGTCTACGCACAGCGTACAGGGGATGGCTTTACGGTGGGCGCGTGTCCAGGGCACCAAATTTATCCCCTGGACCCAGGTTATCGATTGACCCGTAGAATAATTCGATGTCGTAATGGCGACCGCATGCAGGCGGCCCTGTAACAGATTCGTTTGAATGCCCGCCAGCGCACCAGATACCGGCCGCAACACCTGCTCCAACAAAGCCTGCAACGGAGAGGCGTCCACCAAGCTGCGGGTCTCCACGATATGCGAAGCCTTCCCCATGAGCAGGCGCACGCTCCAACGACCGACGTGAGCTGCAATAGACCCGGCGTCGACTCGAAAAACGCGGTCTATGGTAAGCGTTTCCCACACGGCCGCCAGGTCTTTGACCTTCTCGCGAAACCCCCCTCGGTGATTGGCCAGGTAGGCCGTGTTGATCGCCCCGGCCGAGACGCCCGTCAAGATCGGGATTTCGAGATCGGGGTAATGCTCCGCGAGCCACCTTAAAAACCCCACCTGATACGCGGCCTTAGCACCCCCACCGCTGACCGCCAATGCTAGGGTACCGCGGTTAGTCGTGTCTGCCATTCCGTGCCTCATTACTTGCTGCCGTCAATGGCGACTAACTCACCGCCGAATAGCGCAAGCTGACGACACGATAGCGCGATCTCCCGACATCCCCCGCGATCACTGTGGCGCGCCGTCCCGGCGCAGCATCTCCCCGGCCAGCGCCAGATAGGCGATCGCCCCGCTCGAGGTCTGGTCGTAGTAGAGCGCGGGCAGCCCGTGGCTCGGGGCCTCGGCCAGGCGCACGTTGCGCGGGA
>JBOIDT010000024.1:0-29827 GCA_050740755.1 Gammaproteobacteria bacterium | reverse complement strand
TGTCCAGTTCGATGAGCGGGATGTGGAAACGGAGCATGGCGTGGCTAATGAGGCACCGGCAAACGAAAGGGCCGGGAACAGATAGGCCAGACCTAAACCACCGCGCCACATCTCGACTCTACACCACCACCCTGCTGCGACCGCCGATCCGCTCGGTGTGGCGTCGTCTTTGTGCTCCGCAATCCTGCTCCGCGCAAAGCCCAGTGCGGCCATCCCTGGCTACCAGCTCGGCCGGCCTGTCGTTCACCGGACGACAGGCTCGTCCGCCCGCCGCGGCTCGACGTAGTGTCGGCTACGCCTTCGCCGTCTTCCGTCCGTGCGGCCCCAGAGAGCGGCGCCTCGGCGGCCTCGCGACGGGCAGTAGTGAGAAATCCGGGCTAGACCACTGCCCCGAGCACGGAATAGACTGTGCCGAGCCTTGGAGGGCCTCATGGCAAGCGCAGTACTCCGGCGAGAACCGCACGCGTCTCTGGATTGGGAGCCTCCCCAGGCTGCTGATCGATCCCGACGCCCGTCACGCCGATCTGTTCCGTCGCGACCGGCAGGATAACTGGGTGCTGATCTCGGCTGCTTCGACCGGACCGATAGGGCTCGCGAGTGTGGGTGTACTCCGACCCCCATAAGACCGTCGCTTGACCGGTAATCCCTGCCGAGACGCCGGATGCCAGCAATACTGCGACGTGAGCAATGTCCTGGCGTTTGACCCGGCGCTTCAGATCTTTGGGCTTCAAGGCAGCGATGTTGGCTTCGGTGTCCACGAGTCCGAGTGCGACCGCGTTAACCCGAATGGCTGCATCTCTTCCTTTCGAGCGAATGGGGCAGCTCAAGATAGGTGGTGGCGCAGTGCGATGACCGAGGTGAAAATGATACTGCGATGCAACCGGGAAAACGTGGTTTGGTTAGCAGCTGTGCTAATCTTGCTGGGGTGGACGCTTGGCGCGCCCTCGACCCTGGCGGAACCACCGGCTAGTAAACCGGCGAGGGCTGGCCCGGCCGAGGCGCAGACCGTGACCTTGGACCTCGTGCAGGCCAAGCTCGCCGAGATCCAGGGGAAGAAAAACCTGCCGGACGATCTGAAAACTCAACTCCTCAACCTCTATCAACTGGCGCAAGACCGGCTCGAAGCGGCGCAGGAATTTGAGACCAACGCGGCCTCTTATCAGCAGGCGATTGCGTCGGCCCCCGGAGAAACCAAGCGCATACAGGGGCTCTTGACAGAAGCGACGGCTGAGACACCGCTTGAGGCTGAGGTTAAAACCCCGGATGTGCCGGTTCCCGAGTTGGAACACCGGCTGGCCCAAGAAGAGGCCCATCTGACCTCCCTGAAGGATCAGCTCGCCGAATGGGATCAGCAATTCCACGAGCAACAGAACCGGCCGGTCAAGGCCCGCGAGGAGCTCACCGGCGCACAGCACGATCTGGTCGGTATTGATCAGGATCTGAAGCGCGCGCCGAACGGCGAGGCCTCGCCGTTGCTGGTCGAGGCACAGAGGATCGCCTTGCGGGCCCAGCGCCAAGCGCGCACTAGCGAGATCAACCTGCTCGAGCAGGAGATCTCGAGCCACGACGCCCGTATGGGATTGTTGAACGCACGGCGCGAACTGGCGGCACGTGATCTGCTGCAGTCTGAAGCACGCGTCAACGCGCTGCGTGACGCGATCACCGCGCGGCAACGGTCCGAAGCAGCAGAGGCCCGGGCCCAGGCGGAGCAGGCGGAGCGCGATGCCATGGGGAAGCACCCCGCCATCCGCCGGGTGATTGGTGAAAATGCGGCGCTGACAAAGGAACTGGCCGACACCGTGGAGCGTCTCGGTAAAACCAATGCCGATCGGGAATCGGCCGAGGCCCAGGCGAAACAGATCGAAAAGGATTTCCAGAGCGCGAAGCAGAAGTTCGAGATCGCGGGGCTGAGTCAGGCGCTCGGGCAGGTCTTGCGCGAACAACGGCGCAGGCTGCCGGATGTGAGCCGCTACGAGCGCGCTACCAAGAAGCGCCAGGACGAGGTCGCCCGCATCGGCTTGGGTCTCCTGCAGGTTGAGGAGAAGCGTAACGCCATCAAAGGCCCGAAGACCGCGTTAAGGCGCATCATGATGGAGGTGGACAGCGCGGTCCCGCCCAAGGAGCGCAGCACGATCGAGGATGAAATGCGCGGGCTTCTCAAAGACCAGCGCGGCCTGCTCGACCGGTTGTCTGAGGCCTACGGCAGTTATCTTCGTGCCCTTGGTGAGCTGGACTTTGCCCAGCGCCGCCGGATCGACGCCGCCCAAGGCTACGCCACGTTCCTGGACGAGCGCCTGCTGTGGATCCCGAGCGCTGGGGCCGTCGGCCTCCAAACGGTGGGGGATCTCGGTAGCGCCACGGCGTGGCTCCTCTCCCCATCGCATTGGCTAGAGGCCGCGCAGGTCTTCGGCTGGCGTGATGGCCGCGAACCCCAGCAACTGGTCCTCGTGGGCCTGCTGTCGGTCGTGATGGTCTTGCTCGCGCTGCGGCGGCGGTTACAAGCCCGGATCGAGGCCATCTCGGCGCAGGTCGCTAAACCGCATTCCGATCGGTTCCTACTCACCCTGCAAGCCCTGTCACTGACGCTGTTGGTGGCAGCACCGCTACCGCTGCTCGTCGGCACGCTAGGCTGGTTTTTACAGGGGATGCCCGAGGCAACCGCCGGCGCGTTCCCGCGGGCGGTAGGGGATGGCCTCAGCCATATCGCGCTGCCGTGGTTCTTTTTCTTCGCCTTATATCGCCTGTGCCGGATCGATGGCGTCGCGGAGGACCATTTCCATTGGCGCGAGAGCGCCTTGAAGCTCTTGCGCCACCATCTGTCTTGGCTAATTCCGGTGGCCTTGCCGGCGATGTTCATTACCGGAGTCGTCGGGTGGCAGGCCGGGGAGGCCCACCGGGATAGCTTGGGGCGCTTGGCGTTTATCGCCAGCATGGTCGCGTTCGCCGTCTTTGGCCAGCGTATCCTGCGGCCCAATGGGGGCGTGTTGGAAGAGGAGATGCACCGGAATCCCCATGGTTGGCTCTCGCGCCTACGCTATCTCTGGTATTCAATCGGTGCCGGGATACCGGGCGCCCTCGCGGGGCTGGCGGTCGTCGGTTATTACTACACGGCGCGCCAACTCGAGGCCCAGCTTGCGGCGACCGTGTGGCTGGTCATCGGAGGCGTCATCGCGCATGACCTCGTGATCCGCTGGCTCAGGTTAGCGCAGCGCGAGCTGGCGTTCGCGAAGGTCAAGGAAAAGCGAGAGGCAGCCCGTATGGCTCAAGCGGCCCAGGCGGCGTCAGAGGTCTCGGGCGATGCGGCCCCTATCGAATTGGAGCTGCATATGGTGGACCTGCCGACCATCAATGAGCAGACCCGCCAGCTTACCCGCATCGTGATCGGCCTGTCTGTAATCGTGGGGCTCTGGTTTATCTGGGTGCAGGTGTTGCCAGCACTGGCGATCCTCGATCGGATCACGCTCTGGGAGCACACCGTGGTGGTCGACGGGCAAGCGCGGCAACAACCCATCACGCTTTCCAATCTGGTCCTGGCCGTCCTGGTCGGCGTCGTGACGGTGACCGCAGCGCGCAATCTTCCGGGCGTGCTAGAAATCGCCGTCCTGCAACGGCTGTCGATCGACGCCGGTAGCCGTTATGCGATTACGCAGGTATCGCGCTACGTTATTGTCGCGGCCGGCATCTCCGGCGTCTTCAATGCGATCGGGGGCAGTTGGTCGCAGATCCAATGGATCGTCGCCGGACTGGGCGTGGGCCTTGGATTTGGGCTGCAAGAGATCTTTGCGAATTTTGTCTCTGGTTTGATCATCTTGTTGGAGCAGCCGATCCGGGTGGGCGATACCGTGACCGTACGCGAGGTTAGCGGCACCGTCTCGCGCATTCGTATGCGCACGACCACGATCATCGATTGGGACCGCCGTGCCTTGATCGTGCCCAATAAGACGTTTATCACCGAGCAGTTGATCAACTGGAGCCTCGACCCCACGACCCGCATCGTGCTGAAGATCGGCGTCGCTGCAGGCACCGATCTGGCGCTTGCCCAGAAACTGATCTCGGATACCGCCAAGGCGCTTCCCCAGGTCCTGAAGGAGCCGGAGCCGACGGTCTATTTCATGGGAGTAGGAGACAGCACGCTGAACTTCGAGTTGCGGGTGTACGTGAAAGAATTGGAGCAACGCATGCCCCTGATGCATTCTCTCGATATCGCCCTCCACGACGCCTTTCGCGATCAGGATATCCGCATTCGGATCCCTGCCGTTTGAAATCCACTTTCCTGTTCTTCCCATACGCCGACCTGGTCCCTACCCCAGCGGCGGCTCCGCCGGGGTCTCTGGGGGACGCGCCTCTTCGAGGTCGGGGATGAGCGTCGTCAGGGCCTCGGCGCCGGCCTCCGCTCCCGGTTCGAGGCGCGCGATATGGAACAGGGCCTCGCCCTCGTTGACGAGCGGTAGGTTGATGCGCCCGATCACGATGCCCGCGGTGGGGGTGTGGACCTCGGCCTCACGCTCGCCGAAGGGGTCCGCCACCACGCCCAGGCATTGATGTTCCTGCACCCTGGCCCCGAGCGGGATGAGCGTGCGCAGGATGCCGCTCTGCGGCGCCCGTACCCAGCCGCTCGCGCGGCCCTCCAAGGGTTCGATGCGGCGCTGCCGGGTCCGCCGGGGCGGCAGCATCCGGAGATAGCGCATCACCGACAGGACGCCGTGCACGCCGACTCGGATCGCGACCTCGTCGAAGCGCAGGGCCTCGCCGGCCTCGTAGACCACGATCGGGATCCCGCGGCGCGCCAGGGCCTTGCGGATCGAGCCGTCCACGAGCGCCGTGTTGATGAGCACCGGGGAGTCGAAGGCGCGTGCCATGCGCACGGTCTCCGGATCGTCGGTACAGGCGCGCACCTGGGGCAGGTTGTCGCGGTGGATGGCGCCGGTGTGGAGGTCGATGCCGTGGGTGCAAAGCTCCGCGATCTCGCTGAAGAATACGTGCGCGAGGCGCGCGGCCAGGGGCCCCTTCTCCGAGCCCGGAAAGCAGCGGTTGAGGTCGCGGCGGTCGGGTAGATAACGCGACTGGTTGATGAACCCATAGACGTTGACCACCGGGACCGCGAGCAAGGTGCCCCGGAGTCGCTCCAGCCCTTTGACCTGAAGGACCCGCCGGATGATCTCGACGCCGTTGATCTCGTCGCCATGGATGGCCGCGCACACGAAGAGCCGGGGGCCGGGCCGGCGGCCGTGCAGAACCTGGACCGGGATGGTGAGGACGGCGTGGGTGTAGAGATGGGGGACCGGCAGATCGATGAGCCGGCGCCCGCCGGCCGCGACCTCGACGCCGCCGATGTGGATGGGGGGCTGCGTCAGGGCGGAATCCATCAGCCGCTGCCGCGGGTGCGGGTGCGGCCGGTGCGGGCGAACTTCTCGATGAACTCGACGATCATCCCTGCGATGTCCTTGGCCGAGGCGCGCTCGATCCCCTCGAGCCCCGGCGAGGAGTTGACCTCGAGGACCAGGGGTCCGTGGTGGGAACGCAGGATGTCCACGCCGGCGACGTTGAGCCCCATCGTCTGGGCCGCTCGCACCGCGGTCGAGCGCTCCTCGGGGGTGATCTTGACCAGCACCGCCTCCCCGCCGCGGTGCAGGTTGGCGCGGAACTCGCCGGCCCGCGCCTGGCGTTTCATGGCCGCCACGACCTTGTCGCCGACGATCAGGCAGCGGATATCGCTACCCCCCGCTTCCTTGACGAATTCCTGCACCAGCACGCTGGCCTTGAGACCGAGGAAGGACTCGAGCACGCTCTTGGCGGCGTTGTGGGTCTCGGCGAGCACCACCCCCATGCCCTGGGTGCCCTCCAGGAGCTTGATGACCAGCGGCGTCCCGCCCACCATCTCGATCAGATCGGCGATATCGTCGGGCTTGTGGGCGAAACCGGTCACGGGCAGGCCGATGCCCTTGCGCGACAGGAGCTGGAGCGCGCGCAGCTTGTCGCGCGCCCGGCTGATGGCCACCGATTCGTTCAAGGGGTAGACGCCCATCATCTCGAACTGGCGCAGGACCGCCGTACCGTAGGAGGTGACCGAGGCCCCGATGCGCGGGATCACGGCGTCGAACCCCCCGAGGTGCTCGCCCTTGTAATGGATGCTCGGGCGGTGGGAGGTGATGTTCATATAGCAGCGCAGGACGTCGAAGACCCGCGCCTCGTGCCCGCGCGTCCGGCACGCCTCGACCAGCCGCCGGGTCGAGTACAGCCTGGGGTTACGGGACAGGATGGCGATCTTCATGCTCGGGGCTGCCACGGGGAAACCTTCTTTTATAAGCATGACCCAGTGAGCGTCCGCCCAGGTAGGATCGGGCTGGGTCTACGATCAACCCACCCTGCACCATGGCGCTGCGGCCGATCAGGAGCCGGAACAGCATGTCCTCGCGATTGGTCAGGGTCAATTCGATGGGCCATTCCCGACCGCGATAGGCGAGGGTGGTGCGGATCACATAGCGCCGCTCGCGGTGGCCTCCCGAGTCGCTCACGGTGCGGAGATCGATGACCTCCGCGACGCAGGGCAGGACGATATCGCCGCGTCCCTGCAGGGGGTGTATCCAGAATCGCACCTGGGCCCGCCCATCCTCATCGTAGCGCTCCAATCGGAAGGTGTGTAGCGCCGAGGTGCGCGCGCCGGTGTCCATCTTGGCCTTGATGGCCGGGATGCGAAGCGCGGGCAGGGCCAGCCACTCGCGCCAACCGACGGGCGTGGACGGCGCCGGCCCGCCGTTCGGCGATCGGCCGATCGGGGATCGATGTTCCTCCCGTCCGGGGCGCGCGGGCTGTGAGCGGGACTTGGGCAACCGTGTGCGGGCCGTCAGGCGCTCAGAGGTTGTGAAAAACCAGGGTTTTTCACAACCTCTCAGTCGCGAAAGATGTTGTCTTCGAGCTTTTCCTGCAAGGTCTCTTCGAGCCGACGCCTTTCCAGGTATTCCTCGATCTTCTTACGCAAGCCGCGCACATCCCGCCAGCGTCTGGGATCGGCGCTCGGGCGCGCCAGGGGCGGGATCTCCGGTGGCATGTCGATCGCACCGGGGTCGCCGAAGCTCGTACCGCTACCCCACAGATCGTCGGAGTACAGTGTGTCCTCCGTGTCGGGTTGGTCCGCGCTCGGTTCGCGTCGATGCATGCTGGCCTCCACCCAGGTGCCCCTTTCCGGGGTACCCACGCTGTACACCCATCGTGCCAGCCGCGGCCGGGTCCGGGAAGGGTGCGCCCGGGCTCGGGGTGAAAACGTGTTTCGGCGACATCGTGTCTTGGTTCTTATAGCGCACGCATGCCGGTAGATCAATCACGACCGGTACGATCGCAACCGCGTAGGGGCGCCCCCGCCGCGCAGCCGCGGTGGGTTCGGGAGCGCGGCTCGAATCAGCCGGTCTCCCGCGCGCGGGACTGGATCCGATACAGGGTCGTATAGACGCCCTGCTGGCGGATCAGATCCTCGTGCCGGCCGAGCGCGTCGATGCGCCCGTCCTTGAGCACGATGATGCGATCGGCCTTTTCGATCGTGGACAGGCGGTGGGCGATGATGAGGCAGGTGCGTCCCTGGCGCAGGGTCTCCAGGGCCTCCTGGATGTGGCGCTCGGAGGCCGCGTCGAGCGACGAGGTCGCTTCATCCAATATTAACACGGGCGCGTCCTTGAGGATGGCGCGGGCGATTGCGAGTCGCTGGCGCTGCCCGCCGGAGAGGCGCACACCGTTCTCGCCGACCAGGGTCTCGAGGCCGTCGGGCAGCTCCCGGACGAACTCGAGGACATGCGCCGCCTGGGCGGCCTGCAGGACCTCCGCGGTCCCGACACTGCGCAGCACGCCATAGGCGATGTTGTTGCGGATCGAATCGTTGAACAGCAGGATGTCCTGGCTCACCAGGGCGATGTTGCGGCGGAGCGAGGTCAGGCCGAGTTCGGCGATGTCGATCCCGTCGAGCAGGATGCGGCCCTCCGTGGGGAGATAAAAGCGCGGGATCAAATTGACCAGGCTCGACTTGCCGCTGCCCGAGGCTCCCACCAGCGCCACCGTCTCACCGGCCTTGATGGTGACGGAAACCGCGGTGAGGGCGTGGGCCCGGCGGTGCTCATAGCGCAGGCCCACCTCCGAAAACTCGATCTCCCCGCGCACGCGCCCGATCTCGACCTTGCCGAGGTCGGGCTCCAACCCTTCGTCGATCAGCTTGAACACGCTGTGGGCGGCGGCCAGTCCCCGTTGCAGGTGCTCGTTGATGCCCGTAATGCGCTTGATGGGCGGTAACAGCAGGGTCATGCCGGTGAAAAAACTCACGAACTCCCCGACGCTCAGCTCGTCCGCCGCCGCTTGCGCGGCCGCCAGATAGGTGACGATGGCGAGGACGATGGCGACCAGGATCTGGACGATCGGGACGTTGGCCGCTGAGGTCGTCACCACCTTCATGGAGTAGTGGCGGGTGCGGTTGATGGCGGTCTGGAAGCGGGACAGCTCGTAGTCCTGACCCCCGAAGACCTTGACCGTCTTCTGGCATTCGATGGTCTCCTGTGCGATCTGGGTCACGGCGGCCATGGATTCCTGCACCCTCTGGCTCATCACCCGCAAGCGCCGGCCCGCGAGGCGCACCGCGAGCCCGATGAGCGGGGCCATGAGCAGGATGGTGATGGCGAGCCGCCAGTTCAGGTACAGGAGGTAGGCGAGGAGCCCGCCGACGGCCAGGACGTCCTTGACCAGCACGGTCAGGCCGCGGGTGGCGGCCTGAGCGACCTGGGCGACATCGAAGGTGATCTTCGAGATCAGCTCGCCCGAGACGGTATCGTCGAAGAAACGGGTCGGCAGGGCCACGAGGCGCCGGAACATCTCCGCGCGCAGGTCCGTGACCACCTTTTGCGCCACCCAGTTGATGGCCACGTCGCCCGCGTAGGCGACCGCGCCGCGCACCATGAACAACAGGACGATGAGCATCGGGACGGTGAGCCGGGCGGCGGCATCGCGCGCGACGAAGGTGCCGTCGAGCAGCGGCTGCAGGAGCGCCGGCAGGGCCGGTTCGGTAGAGGCCAGGACCACCATGCTCGCGATCGCGATCGCGAAGGTCCGGCGGTAGGGGAGGACATAGCGCAAGAGCCGTCGATACAGCTCCGCGCCCGAGAGCGGTAGACCCGCGCTCATGCCCGCCGCCGTGGGCAGTCCTCTTTTGCGCGGCGCGGTATCGGCATCGTGGCGATCGGGGGCGGGGCCCCGCCATTATAGTCGCTCCCCGTCGATGGCCCGGATGTCGGGGCCGACATACAATGGCCCGGGGCGCAGCATAGCGGGGGAGGGCGGGTCCGGTGTCGAAAAAACATCCGATCGTCGCGGTCACGGGGTCGTCCGGGGCGGGGACCACCTATATCCGGCGCGCCTTCGAAAACGTCTTTCGGCGCGAGCATATCAAACCCGCGATCATCGAGGGGGACTGCTTTCACCGCTACGACCGCGCCGCGATGCAGGCGGCGGGCGACAAGGCCATGGCCGGCGGAGGACGACTCACCCATTTCGGGCCCGAGGGCAACCTGTTCGAGGCGCTGGAGTCGCTGTTCCGGGGCTATGCCGAAAACGGCGGCGGCCGGCGCAGGTACTACGTCCACAACGAGGTGCAGGCGGCCTTGCACCACCAGCCGCCCGGCACCTTCACACCCTGGGAGGACCTCCCACCCGATACCGATCTGTTGTTCTACGAAGGGCTGCACGGGGCCTTGGTGAGCGACGAGTACGACGTCCTGCGCTATGTCGATCTGAGCATCGGTGTGGTCCCCATCATCAACCTGGAATGGATCCAGAAGATCGACCGCGATCGGGCCGTGCGCGGCTATAGCACCGAGTCGGCCACGCGCATGATCCTGAGCCGCATGCACGACTATGTGCACTACATCACCCCGCAGTTCTCGCGCACCGACATCAACTTCCAGCGCGTTCCCACGGTCGATACCTCGAACCCGTTCGCCGCGGAGGAGATCCCCGGCGATGAAGAGAGCTTCGTCATCATCCATATCCGGAACATGAAGAAGCTGCAGGTGGATTTCCGCTACCTCGTGGAGGTCCTGGCCGGGGCTACCCTGTCGCGCCACGATACCCTGATGATCCCGGCCGGGAAGAAGGGCCTGGCCATCGATCTCATCCTGGCGCCGGTGTTCCAGCGCATGCTGAAACAGCGGCGGCGTGAAGCATGACCTCATGCCTCGATCGGCCGCGCCGGATGAACCCGGCCCCTTCCCCAAGCCCGTATCTCGTGATTCCGTGACCATCACCGTGGAGAGCATCGGCGATCTGACGCCCGAGGTTCGGGATTGGCGCAATCCCGTTGCCCGGGTCGCGATCCGCCGGGTGAATTAGTTGCGCGACAAGCGGCGGCGCGGGTCCTGTGTGAGGACCTGAGGGGCGCGGGCCGCCGGGCGGTGGCTCCCTACGAGGTCCGGCATTGAATCCGCGGCGTTCGTGGAGCAGAGTGCGCGGGGGCGCCTGGGAAGGGTGATCGAACTCCGGTTCTCGCCGCTCGGATGGGACTGGACGGTCACGGGGACCGGCGGGACCGCGTGCCACGGATGTGAGGGGTCGTCGCGCGGCGATGCCGGAGGCACCACCCGTACCCTGGTCTTCCTGCCGCGCCGCACGAGGTCCTCCGAACGCCGCTAGCCGCCCGCCTATGACCCGGCCGGCCCCTGTGGCTATAATGGGCGGAAAAACAAGGGGGACCGGCGATGCGCTCGATACTGGTGCTGAATCCGAAAGGCGGCTGTGGCAAATCGACCCTCGTGACCACCCTCGCCGGCTATTATGCCGAGCGCGGGAAGTCGGTGGTGCTGGCCGATTTCGACCCGCAGGGGTCGAGCATGGACTGGGCGGCGGGGCGACCGGCCGATCATCCCCCGATCCGGGCGGTGGCGGCATGGGAGGAACCGCTCAGGGTCCCCAAGGACACGGACTATGTGATCATCGACTCGCCGGCCGCCATCCGTGACCACCGGGTGCTCGGGGATTTCCTGCGCCGTACGCAGTCGGTCATCATCCCGGTCCTTCCGTCACCGATCGATATGCGTGCGGCGGCCCGCTTCGTCGCAGAGATGATGGAGCTGCGGCGCGTGGTCAATCGGGAGGTCAAGCTCTGCACCGTGGCCAACCGGGTCCGCGACCACACGCTCGCGGCCGTGAGCCTGTCCGGGTATCTCGAGTCGCTGAAGCTGCCCGACGGCCACAAGCTGCCCTTCCTCACCGTGTTGCGCGCCAGCCAGAACTATGTGCACGCCGCCGAGCGCGGGTTGAGCATCTTCGAGTTCGCCCGCTCCGCGACCCTGCCGGACCGCGAGCAGTGGGAACCGCTGCTGCGCTGGCTCAACAGTACGAGGAGCCAGCCGTGATCACGCGGGGCTGCGCGGATACTTCGCACTGACCGTCCGGCGCGTGTCATTTACCGTCTCCGTCCGGCCGAGCGGTCACCGCTTCGAGGTGCAGGCGGGCGAGGCCATCCTCGATGCCGCCCTGCGCCAGGGGATCCGCTTGCCGTACGGTTGCCGCAACGGTGAGTGTGGCTCCTGTAAGGGCCGGGTGCCGAGCGGGGAGATCGCCTATCCCCAGGGTGAGCCCCCCGCTTTGCACCCGAGGGAGCAGGCACTCGGCTATGCCATCGTCTGCCAGGCGCACGCTCGGAGCGACCTCGCGCTCGAGATCCGCGAGATCGATTCGCTGAACCGGATCCCGATCAGGACCCTCCCGTGCCGGGTCGCGCGCCGCGAACCGCTCTGCGAAGACGTGATGGGGCTGTGGTTGCGCCTTCCGAAGGCCGAACGCCTTCAGTTCCTGGCCGGCCAGTACATCGACGTCCTGCTGGCGGATGGCCGCAGCCGCTCGTTCTCGCTCGCCAACGCCCCCGAGGAAGATCAGTTCTTGGAGCTGCACATCCGCCATTACCGGCACGGGGCGTTCTCCGACTTCGTGTTCTCCGGGATGCACGAGGGCACCCTCCTGCGGATCCGGGGTCCGCTCGGGGGCTTCGTGCTGGACGAGGGATCGCGGCGCCCCATCATCTGTATCGCCGGCGGGACGGGTTTCGCGCCGATCAAGGGGCTCATCGAGCATGCCCTCGCCCAAGGAACGGATCGCCCGATCCATCTCTACTGGGGCGCTCGCAGCCGTGGGGATCTCTATCTCGATGGACTCGCGCGGGGCTGGGCGGAGCGGCACGCCCAGCTACGTTATACGCCCGTACTCTCGCACCCGAGACCCGACGAGCCCTGGTCCGGGCGGACGGGGCTCGTACACGAGGCGGTGCTCGAAGACTTCGAAGCACTCGGGGAGTATGAGGTCTACGCCAGCGGGCCGCCGCCCATGGTCGAGGCCATCCGCGCCACTCTGCCCGGGAGGGGGCTGGACCCGGGGTGCCTGTACTCCGATTCCTTTGAGCGCGCCAGCGATGCACGGCCGGCGTAGCGCGGATCGAGCTCGACTACTCGGCCGCAAGAGCGAGCTTGACCTCGACCGTTTCGAAGCTCTGGATCGAGAGGGTTTCATCATCCCGCGCGCCTGGTATGCTTCGAATCATGAATCCTCTCGATCCGGGTACCCACGGTGCGCCTGGATCGAGCACGAGCCGATGTGGATCCCCAGGCCCGAGGCCGATGCGCTCCTCGAGGTGCCACGGGGGCGAGCGCCACACGCTCGACCTGGCCGCGGGAGTCTCGTCGTGATGGGCGGCACCTGCCAGCGGGACTACCACCACGGCGTTCCGCGGCAGCCAGGCCTTTTCGGCGAGCGGATGAGCCTCACGTTCCGAAAAATTTTGACAGCGGCTGGCGCGATAAGGACCCGTCCGGCCGGGTCGGTTGCGCCTTGATCCCAGGCGCCCGCGGCCTTCCTCTAGGGTGGGGTAAATGTTACTTAGTCTTGTATATCATGGTGATGCGAGCATTTCTTAAGAAAATATGAGGGGCTCTCTGAGCCGGTCACGACAACCACTCGGATACCCGCTGATGACAATGGGGTCACAACAGTGGTATATAAGGACCAGCAGGCTTCCGAAGAGCTTGTCGACGTTTTCCATCGGTCGTCTCCCCCTATTGGTCTGCCTCAACAACAGGATCATCTGGCAGACGACCGGTAGATTCAAATTTCACATAGGTCTAGCCAGTATTCCCCGCTAGGGCTGGACAGTAATAAAAGTTGATTAAGGAGTTTAAGCGAAATGGCTAAGACAGCAATTACATTTGGGATACTTTTGACTCTTCTTGGTTTAATAGCATACTTTGGTATAAGCAGTGAAAGTATCACCGCATTGATACCGGCTTTCTTCGGAGTACCAGTGATAATACTTGGCTGGCTGGCTTCGAATGAAAAATACAGGAAACATTCTATGCACATCGCCGCTGCATTGATGCTGCTTGGTTTTATTGGCACTGGGATAAGAGTGTTTCCACAACTCTTTGGTGAAATAGCGAATCCATCCGCATTTACTGTCCAGCTAATTATGACACTGTTATGCTTGATATTTATCATACTAGCAGTGAGATCGTTTATAGAGGCAGGAAGAAATAGAGAAAACCAGGATTGATATCAAAACTATGAAGCTCACTTGCGTCCTTTCAGGTGTGAATTAATAAGAATGAAACCTGAGCTATCCCCACGAATAATACCTTAAGAGGCGGCACCCTGGCGGCAGGCATCCTGAGACCAGGCGATCCCATGGCCGGTTCACGCGAGCGCGTTCGCGAGATCGGCGATGAGGTCGTCCACGTCCTCGATCCCGACCGACAGGCGCACGAGGCCATCGCCGATCCCGAGCGCCGCACGGGTCTTTGGCGGGATGGCGGCGTGGGTCATGGTGGGCGGGTGCCCGATGAGGCTCTCGACGCCGCCCAGGCTCTCGGCGAGCGTGAAGAGACGGCAGCGTTCGAGGACACGCCTGGCTTCCGTGAGCCCGCCTCCGAGCACGGCGCTGAGCATGCCGCCGAATCCGCGCATCTGACGCCGGGCGAGGGCGTGCTGCGGGTGGCTCGCGAGCCCTGGATAATGCACCTTTTCAACCTTGGGATGTCTTTCCAGCCAATCGGCAATGGCGGCGGCGTTGTGTCCGTGGCGCTCCATGCGCAGGGCCAGGGTCTTGATCCCGCGCAACGCGAGAAAGGCGTCGAAGGGACCGGCGATGGCGCCGGCCGCGTTTTGCAGAAACGCCACGCGCTCGGCCAGTTCCTCGGTCGCCGTCACGACCATCCCGCCCACCATGTCGGAATGGCCGTTGAGGTATTTGGTCGCCGAGTGCACCACCAGATCGAAGCCGTGCTCCATGGGACGCTGGGCCCAGGGCGTGGCAAAGGTATTGTCCGCCACCGTGAGGATGCCGCGTGTCCTCGCGATCTCGGCGACCATGGTGAGGTCCACGAGCTTGAGCAGGGGGTTGGTCGGGGTCTCCACCCAGATCATGCGCGTCTCCCGGCGCAGTGCCGCCTCGATCGCCGCGCGCTCGATCAGATCGGTGTAGGTGAAGCAGAGGCCCGCGGAGCGGCGCCGAACCCGTTCGAACAGCCGGTAGGTCCCGCCGTAGAGGTCATCGACGCTGAGCACGTGCGCGCCGGCGTCGAGCAGCTCGAGCACGGAGGCTATCGCCGCCATGCCCGAGGCGAAGGCGAACCCCGCGCGCCCGCCCTCGAGGTCCGCGACGCAACGCTCATAGGCCAGCCGCGTGGGGTTGGCGGTACGCGAATAGTCGAATCCCTTATGCACCCCCGGGCTTTGTTGCACATAGGTCGAGGTCGCATAGATGGGCGTGATCACGGCGCCGGTCGCGGGATCCGGGGCTTGGCCGGCATGGATGGCGCGCGTGGCGAATCCCTGGGAAGGAGGGTCGGGCATGGGATGAGCTCCCTTAACCTAAAGCGGGTTACTGCACGCCTCGGCGCAGATAATTGATGAGATCGATGCGGGTGATGAGCCCCAGGAATCTGTCACCCTCGCACACGATGGGGACCATGCCGCTCTCGAGCAGGGGCAGCACCTCGGCGAGCGGTGTAGCGAGCTGCACGGTTTCGAGCCGTGAGCTCATCACCGATCCCACCCGGTCCTGGAAACGCTCCTCGTGACCGTAGACGGCGAGGAGCAGATCGGACTCGTCGATGATGCCGACGATGCGCTCACCCTCCAGCACCGGGAGTTGCGAGATGTCATAGAGCTTGAAGCGCCCGTAGGCCGTGAGCAGGGTGTCCCCGGCACCGACGGTGATCACCGCGCGATCGGCATACAGCCTAGTGATGAGGTCGCGCAGATCGCCGTGTGGCTCACGCTCGATGAAACCCTGGTCGATCATCCAGTATTCATTGTACATCTTGGACAGGTATTTGTTGCCGCTGTCGCAGACGAAGGTGACCACGCGCTCCGGCCGGCTGCGGCTCCGGCAATACCGGAGCGCCGCGGCCACGAGCGTGCCCGAGGACGAGCCGGGGAAGATGCCCTCTTGTCGTAACAAGGCCCGGGCGGTCGCGAAACTCTCCGCATCGGTGATGGTGTAGACGTGCCGCACCCGCGAGAGGTCGCAGATGGGCGGGATGAAGTCCTCCCCGATCCCTTCGACCAGCCAGGAACCCGCGCGGCAGAGGGTGCCGGTCCTGACGTAATCGGCCAGCACCGAGCCCGCGGGATCGGCCAGCACCAGGTTCACTTCGGGTGCAACCCGACCGAAAAAGCGGCTTAGGCCCGTCAGGGTGCCGCCGCTGCCGACGCCGCACACCACGGCATCGAGCTCCGCATCCATCTGCCGCCAGATCTCCGGGCCCGTGCCTTCCTCGTGCGCCTTGGGGTTGGCGGGGTTGGCGAACTGGTTGGCGTAAAAGGAGCCGGGGGTCTCCCGTTCCAGACGCTCGGCGAGGTCCTGATAGTATTCCGGATGGCCGCGGCCGACATCCGAGCGGGTCATCACTACCTCTGCGCCCAGGGCTTTCAGGTGGAAGATCTTCTCCTGGCTCATCTTGTCGGGGATGACGAGGCGCAGGCGATAGCCCTTGCGTACGGCGATCAGCGCCAGGGCGAGCCCGGTGTTGCCCGCCGTCGCCTCGATCAAGGTGCCGCCCGGGCGGAGTTTCCCCTCCCGCTCCGCCGACTCGACCATGGCCAGAGCGATGCGGTCCTTGATTGATCCGCCGGGGTTCTCGTTTTCCAGCTTCACGAACAGGCGGCAGGGGCCGGCCTCGAGTCGAGTCACTTCGATCAGGGGGGTGTTGCCGATGAGCTCGATGATATTCATGCCGCGGTGCCTCGTGATCGGTCGATACCAAGCCGCGCCCGGTGGCACAGGTCGAGGGAGATACCCAAGATCCTACCGGAACGCGGGAGTGGGGGTGGCTGCCTTAGGACCGGCCTTTACGGCAGACCATCATATACCCGGCGAGTCCCGAGCACAGGCCGATGCCCGGAAAGGGGGCTGCGGCCGGCTGGGTTACGGGGCGCCAAGCCCCTGACGGCCACGGCCGGCGACCGCCCTGCCGGTTTCGCGGTGCGCCCTGTCATTGCCCGAAGAACGAGGCCCGGGTCATGAAGGTGTAGTCCCCTTCGACCGCCATCAGGCTTATCAACACCAGCAAACAAAGCGGCGGGGTCAAAATCGCATACATCAGGGCCAGCCGCTCCCAGCGCATATGCATGAAGACGGCGACGATCAGCCCCGCCTTCATCAACATGAACACCAGGATCAGAGACCACCTGAGGTAACCCTGGAGGTGTAAGTAGTCGACGAGATAGGACATCGCGCTGAGGACAAACAGCAGGCCCCAGACCGTGAAATAAACGCTAATCGGGTGTTGTTGCGCTTGTGCGTGTTCCATGTTTTCCCCTTACCAAAGATAAAAGAGCGCGAAGATAAAGACCCACACCAGATCGACGAAGTGCCAGTAGAGACCGGCGATCTCCACGATGTGGTAGCTCCCGCTGCGCTCGTAGCGTCCCCTTAAAACCCGAAGAGCCACGATGGACAGATAGATCACGCCGACCGTCACGTGCAAGCCGTGGAAGCCCGTGATCATGAAGAAGCACGAGCCAAACTGCGCCGCGCCCATGGGGTTGCCCCAGGGACGGACGCCTTCCACGATCAGCTTGGTCCACTCGAAGGCCTGCATCCCGACGAATGTCGCGCCCAAGGCCGCGGTCGCCAGCATCAAGGCCGTGGTTTTTGCGCGATCACGGCGGTAGGCGAAGTTGACGGCCATGGCCATGGTCCCGCTGCTGCTGATCAAGATGAAGGTCATGATGGCGATCAGGATGAGGGGGATTTCCGTGCCCCCGATCGTCAAAGCGAACACTTCGCTGGGGTTGGGCCAGGGGACCGTGGTGGACATCCGCACCGTCATGTATCCGGTCAAAAACGAGCCGAAGATGAAGGTGTCGCTGAGCAGGAAGATCCACATCATCGCCTTGCCCCAGGGGACCTGAAACGCCTGTACGTCCGAGGACCAGTCGGCGACGATGCCGCGCCACCCTGGAGGCGGAGCGAGGGCTTCCGCTGGGTTCGTCTCCGCATGCTGTGTCATGTGGTTCTCCTTAGTGAGTCAGCATCAGAACGAACAGCCCCAGCCAAACCACGAGCAAAAAATGCCAGTACACGGCGCACAGCTCCACGCTCAACCGCACCTCGAAGCCGCGCCACACCTTGACGGTGGTCTTCCCCCACGCCACCAGGCCTCCGCAGAGGTGCAGCCCGTGCAACGCGGTGATCAGGTAAAAGAAGGTGTTGGCCGGGTTAACCGCCAAAAAATAACCTGAGGCGCCCAGTTGTTGCCACGCCCAAAGCTGTCCGGCCAGGAAGGCCCAGGCGAACACACCGCCGGCAAGCAGGCCGACCCTGAGGCTATCGTTTCGTCCCCGACGCGCGGCAACTTGAGCCCATTGCATCGCGGCACTGCTCAAGATCAGCACACCGGTGTTTAGCCACAAAAGCCGCGGTTCGGGCAAGGGCCGCCAGTCCGCAAACCCCATCCGCGTGACGTAGGTGCTTACGATGATCGAAAACAGGACCGTGACCACCCCCATAAACACCCACAAACCGAGCTTCGCCGTGGGCAGGGGCAATCCATCTCTCCCGGTGAGAGGTCCCCCGTCGTTCCCCCCCCAACCGCCGCCGGTGCCTCGACGCACCACCGGAGGCTCACGCGGTGGCGTAGCGCTCACCCCCTGACCTGCCTCGACCGTGCCCCGACCCAACGGGTTCGCTCTTACCTCTGGCATGGCGCTCACGCCTCGCCTGCCTGGGCGCGCCGCCCCTCGTGGCCCGCGGTTGCCACGACCGGTTCGAGGTTTTGCGGGAGGAAGTCCTGGTCGGCGCCGGGGACGCTGTAGTCGTAGGCCCAGCGATGGACCACGGGAAGCCGGGGGCCCCAGTTACCGTGCACGGGCGGCGTATCGGGGGTTTGCCACTCGAGCGTCGTGGCCCGCCAGGGGTTGCCCTCGGCGCGCTTGCCCTTGACGGCGCTCCAGGCCAGGTTGAACAGAAACACCACCTGGAAGACCCCCACCATCAAGGCCACCACGGTAATGATGGCTTGCAGCGCCTGGGCCGACGGCGGGATGAATTCAAAGTTTTCAAAGTTGTAATACCGGCGCGGCACGCCCAAAAAGCCCAGGTAGTGCATGGGGAAGTAAATCGCATAGGTCCCGAGGAAGGTGACCCAGAAGTGCATCTTACCCAAGGTATCGTTCAGCATCCGCCCGGTGGCCTTGGGGAACCAGTGGTAGATCCCGCCGAAGATGGCCAGGATCGGGGACACGCCCATCACCATGTGGAAGTGGGCGACCACGAAATAGGTGTCCCCTAGAGGTATATCCACTGCGACGTTGCCGAGGAAGAGGCCCGTGAGACCCCCGATCACGAACGTGATGATGAAGGCAATGCTAAAGAGCATCGGAACGCTGAGGTGGATGTTGCCGTGCCACAAGGTCAGCACCCAGTTGTAGACCTTGATGGCGGTCGGGATGGCGATGATGAGCGTGGTGACGGCGAAGAAGAAGCCCAAGTACAGGTTCATGCCGCTGTAGTACATGTGGTGCGCCCACACGATGAAGCTGATGACGCCGATGGCCACGATCGCCCAGACCATCACCCGATAGCCGAAGATGTTTTTTCTCGCATGGGTGCTGATGAGATCGGAGATAATCCCGAAGGCCGGCAACGCGACGATATAGACCTCGGGATGGCCGAAAAACCAGAAGAGGTGTTGAAACAACACCGGACTGCCGCCACCGTAGTCGAGCTGTTGTCCCATCGAAGTGACGGCGGGCATGAAGAAGCTGCTGCCCACGACCCGGTCGAACAGCAGCATCACGCAGCCGACGAACAAGGCGGGGAAGGCCAACAACGCCATGATGGTAGCCGTGAAAATGCCCCAAACCGACAAGGGCATGCGCATCAATGTCATCCCCCGTGTGCGGGCCTGCAACACGGTCGTCACGTAGTTCAGCCCGCCCATGGTGAACGCAACGATGAATATCATCAGGGAGACGAGCATCAGAACGATGCCGGCACCCGATCCCGGGGTGCCGGGAAGGATGGCCTGGGGCGGGTAGAGGGTCCAGCCGGCGCCCGTGGGCCCGCCGGGCACGAAGAAGCTCGCCATCAGCACCAGCACGGAGAGCAGATAGACCCAGTAACTCAGCATGTTCACGAACGGGAAGACCATATCGCGGGCGCCCACCATCAGCGGGATGAGGTAGTTGCCAAAGCCCCCCAGAAGCAGGGCCGTGAGCAGGTAGATGATCATGATCATCCCGTGCATGGTGACATACTGGTAGTACGAAGCCGGATCGATAAAGGAAAAGCTGCCCGGGAACCCCAGTTGCAGCCGCATCAGCCCCGACAGCACTAAAGCCACCAGCCCCACCGAGATCGCGGTGATCACGTACTGGATGGCGATGACCTTGTGGTCCTGGCTCCAGACGTACTTGGTCCAGAAGCTCTGCGGATCGTGAAGATGTAAGCTTTCTTGATAGGGGGCCTGTGCCATTATGTTTTACCTTTCGCTACTATGCCGGGTAAGCCTGCGTTTCATCATTTGCAAAAGCTCCTCGTTGGATCCCGCCTCATTCGGACAAGTCTCTCGTATAAGCGATCAGCGCGTCCAGCTCCTCGCCGCTCAAGTTGTACGGCGGCATGACCGGGGAGTACCCCTTGACGATCATCGCGTGCGGTTTAACGATGGACTGCTTGAGATATTCCGCGTCGGCCACGACCGTGGCGCCGTCGGCCAAGGTTTCGGTTTTGCCGTAGAGGCCTTTCCACGTGGGGCCAAGGCCGGGACTGCCGTCTACGCTGTGGCAACCGAGACAGCCCTGGGCTTCTGCGAGATCCCGGCCTCGCGCGGCTAGCCCATCCCCCGTGCCCGCCGCCACCTTGCTCATGGCCACCTTGTTCATAGATTGAGCGAACGTCGGTTGCGTCTTCAACCATGCCTGAAACGCGGCCTCCTCCACCACCACCACCAGGCCGCGCATGGTATGGTGCCCCACGCCGCAGTATTCGGCGCACGCCAGCTCGAACCGCCCGGTCCTGGTGGGGGTAAACCAGAGCGCCGAGACCATGCCCGGCACCGCGTCCATCTTGACCCGAAAATGCGGTACGTAGAAATCGTGCAGCACGTCTTTGGCGCGGAGCAAGACCTTAACCGGCCGCCCGAGGGGGAGGTGCACCTCGCTGCCTTGCACCAGTACATCGTCTTGCCCGAAGGGATTGCCCGGAAACAGACCAAACGCGTTATCAGGCTTAATGAGCGCGGCATCGACGGTGCCCATGCGGCCATCCAGGCCCGGGAAGCGGAAGCTCCACTGCCACTGCTGGCCCACGGCCTCAACGGTCAACGCATCTTTCGGAATGTCAATGAACTTGGCCCATACATACAAGCCGGGCACCAACATGGCCACGATGCCCACCGAGGTCAAGCCGATGAGCCACCATTCCAGCTTCTTGTTCTCGGGCTCGTACGCCGCCCGTCTCTCGGGCCGGTAACGGAATCGGACCACCGCGTAGGCGATGAAGAGAACGATGGCGACGAACACGATCGCCGAGATCCACAGGGTGATGACCAAGGTGGCGTCCATCTGATCCCAGTTGGAGGCGAGCGGTGTAAACCACCATGGGCTCAGGGCGTGGAAAAGAACCGAGGCAATGGCGATCACCACCAACAGGATTGCTACGATCATCGGTTATTTATCGCTCCTTTGTGGGTCTTCGTCAATGCTCGGAAATGTGTAGAGGCCGCTGCCGCCGAATGGGGACGTCTCGGGCACCGGGATGCCGGCGCCGCGGGCACAGTCCTCTCGCTGCTTAGGTCGTTGATCGTACCACGCGCTCGGCGATGAGGGCACGGAGCGCCCGCTGTCGGGCCTCGTCGATCGGGAAATGCCACAGGGCCAGGGCCCCGAGACCCATCATGATCCCCGGCAGCCAGCCATAGACACCCATCAAGGCGAACTTGGCCAACTCGTCATGGCTCGGCGCCGAGGGTTCGAACCCGAACGAGGCCGGGATCACCGTCGCGAGCAGGATCCCCAGCGCGATGGCGAGCTTGTAGGTCACCGCCCACAGTGCGAACAGCAGGCCCGTGCGCTGATGACCGGAGGCGACGGTATCGTAATCGACCACGTCCGCCGCGATGGAATTGGCCAGGAACAGGATGCTCGCGAAGCTGCTGCCGCGGACGACGAGCACCGCGCAGAGCCCCCATCCCTGTCCCGCGTAGAAGAGCGGCAGCGCCAGGCTCCACAGGCCCGCCCATAGCGCCGCGGCGGACAGCGCCCGGTGTTTGCCGACGCGATGAGCGATCCGCATCCACAGCGGGACGGCCGCGATCGTCACCACGTTCTCGACCAAGAGCAGGGTGGTGAAGACCTCCGGGGACAGGATCACATGGGTCAGCACCAGCCGGTGCAGGGTGGCCTGCACCACCACCGCCGCCACGAACAGGACCACCGCGATCAGCAGGCGCTGGAGCGCGGGGTTCTTGATCACCACCAGCAGGCTGCCCCAGCCCAGCGGCCGCCGGCCGCGCAGCTCTTCCGGTCTGGGCTCGGGCACGACCCAGAGGGCCAGCGCGAGCAGCGGGGGGAGGGTCAGGGCCAAGGTCCAGGCGACCGCGTGTAGTTGGACGTGTGCGGTGTCCCGTCCGCAAAGCTCCAGCAACAAGAGGACGGCCACGAACACGAGCTGCCCCGCGAACCCGAAGGCCTCGCGCCAGGCGGTGATCCGCGAGCGCTCGGCGTAGTCGGTCGAGAGCTCCGCGCCCCAGGCCTTGAACGGCAGGTCCACGAGCGTAAACGACACGAACAAGAGCGCGGTCCAGCCCAGCAGGTAGGTGGACGACACGCCCTCGTCCGGCACGAGCAGCCTCCAGGCCGCCAGGAGGAAGAACGGCGTGCCCGCCACGATCCACGGCTTGCGCCGGCCGAAACGGGTGCGCGTATGATCGCTCAGGGTGCCGATCAGGGGATCGAGCAGGATGTCGAGGACGCGCGAGGCCGCGATCGCGTACCCGACGGTCGCCAACGGCAAGCCCAGCTCGTCCGCATAAAACGACGGGACGAACAGCGCCAGCGGCAGGGCCACGACCGCATAGGACATATAGGGGAGGGCATAGAGGACGATGGCCGACAGAGGAACGCTAGCCACGTCGCGACCCGCCGGCGCCGCTTTATATCGGCCGGTCTGCGGCCGACGGGGTCCGTCCGCCCGCGGCGCGCACGGCCCCCCGCGGCCGCGCCGTGAGCCCGGCGAGCTGCTCGCCACGCCTGTCGAGCGCCTCCAAGGCTGTGCGCAACTCTGCGGCCAGGGCCCGGGCCGACTCGGCGCCCAGCCCCGCGGGTACCTCGAGTGGTTCGCCGACGGCCAGGCCGACGTGGGTGAAGAGCCCGGGCAGCTCCAGCCGATCCCAGCGGTGCCGGAAGACGCGTTTGCGACGCGCGCTCGCGGAGGCCGGGACCACGAGATAACCGAGCTCGGAGGCGAGCTTCACCGCCCCGCGCTTGACGCGGTGGTAGGGCCCCAGGGGCCCATCCACGGCGATGCCGCCGTTGGCGTGCCGAGAGAGCGCGCGGCGCATGATCTCGTACGCCTGACCCTGGCCGCGGGCCGGGACCTGCACGCAGGCGTAACCGAAGCGCCGGCACACCTCGGCGATGACCTCCCCGCGCGCGGACTGGGTCGTGAACACGCACGCCGGCCGGCCGCGTAACAGGGCGAAGAGGGGCACGTACTTGCCGTGCCAGAAGCAGAACAGGACCGGTCTGCCATCCGCGAGCACCTGGTCGAGGCGATCCAGTCCTTCGCAGTGCTTGCGCCAGGTGGCGCACTGGAGGCGCAGGCACCCCGACCAGATCCAGCCTAGTAAGCGGGCCTTGCGGCTCGGCCGGGGGGCGTCACCCAAGGGCGGGACCGCAGTCTCCAGACTCGGGCCCGGTACACCCCCGTCGCCGGCCGGCCCGATCTCCCAGACCGCGTTGGGTCGCATCGAGTCCCCCGCGGCCGTGGCGATGTTATAGAGGAGCCGCCATTCCCCGCGCAGGCGCCCCGCGGCGCTCGCAAAGGGGGTCGCATCGCGGCGCCGGGCGGGCGCGCCGGCCGCCAGGGCCCCATAGAGGTCCAGCGTCTGTCGCGCCAGACCCGCGATGTCGAATGCCCGGGCCGAGCGACCTGCCGCCTCGCCGATCGCGTGCCGTGCCTCGGGGTCGAGATCCGCGACCCACGCCAGCGCCGCGGCGTAGCGCTCGCTGTCCTCGCGCCGCAGGAGCCGCCCGTTCTGCCCGTCCACGACCAGTTCGTCGATCCCGGTCGCTTCCAGTGCCACCGCCGGGACGCCGGCGGCCATGGCCTCGCAGAGCACCATGCCCTGGGTCTCGGTGCGCGAGGCGAAGGCGAAGACATCCATTGCCCGGTAGGCCGCCGCCAGAGCCGGCTGCTCGAGCACGCCGGTGGGGAACAACCGCTCCGCGAGACCGGCCTCTTGGAGCCGGGCACGGATGTCGCGCCCCGCGGGCCCGGCTCCCACCAAAAGGAAACAGGCGTCGTCGCGCCCCTTTAGGAAGCGCGCGACGGCCTCGGTCAGGAAGCCGAGGTTCTTTTCCGGGGCGAGCCGCCCGACATGCCCGACCACCAAGGCCCGCTCGGGGATCCCGACGCGCCGGCGGAAGCCCCGCCCATCGCCACGCGCGAATACGTCCGTCCGGATCCCCGTCGGGATGACCGCGATGGGCGATCGCACCCCGCGCTCCTCGAGCAGGCGGCCGACCGCCCGGCTCGGTGCGATGACCGCATCACAGAGGTTGCAGTAGCCCGTGACCAGATCGATGGCGAAGCGCTTGAGTGCCTGCGAGTCCCCGGGGACATAGTGGGTATACTGGTCATACCAGGTGTGGTGGGTGAAGACCAACGGCAGATCGCGGGCGGTGGCGACGCGGAGCGCGGTGCCGCCGAGCAGGAAGGGGTGGTGGGCGTGGACCACCTCCGGGCGGAAGGCCTTGAGGCTGGACAGGACGCCGAGCGGTTTCGGCACCGGGACCGAGAAATCGCTGCCGTTGAAGTCGCGTACCGCCGGGAAGCGCACCACGTCGCGCTCGCCGGCGGGCGTGCCTTTGAAGAGCGGTGCCGCCACCAGCACCCGATGGCCGAGCCGGCGGAAGGCGTCGGTGTATCCCTCGACACTGCGAGCCACCCCCCCCACGTGCGGCGTGAAGGTGTTGGTCATCATCAAGATGTTCATCAGGGGTCGCTGGGATTTTTATGACAATGTTCCCGGGGCCTGTCGTTATCGTTATCCAGCGATCTCCCGGCCACCGATCTCCCGGCGGTGGGCGAACTGTTCGTCCTTTATACCACGCACGGCCACGATCGCGTGCTCGTTGGATCCCTCACCCTGTCCCGGACCCTGGCCCTCTCCTGGAGAGAGGAAGGACTCTAAGGCGGCGATTGTGGCCGGCTATGCCTGGCCCGCGATTCTAATGATCCGCCGGCAGATCACCAAGCACGCCGCGACCAAGGAAAAACTCGGGCGGCCCCACATGATGCGCTTCGGCGCGCGCGCCTTGTACACCGAGGCCCCTGGTGCGGTGCGCTCGCCGCGGTCTGTGCTATCACCTCGGCCCTGGGCGGCGCACCCGAGGCGCCGCACGCGATCGAGCCCTTGTGGGAGGCAGGCCGATACGCCCGAGAGCAAGCGCCTGTAGCTCCTCTCCATCCCGGTCGAGGGCATTGGGGTCCTCTGGCGCTTCGGTAGCCGCTGGGCGAGGCGCGTTATGGAGGGCGCCTTCCCGCTGCCGATCAAGGTAGCTTGACCGGCACCGGCGGACTCGCGTCCCTGCAACGGGCCACCGCCTTTGCGTAACCTTAAAGCCCCGACAGCCACCCCGAACCCGGCCGGCGCCTGCACCACCCCATCACCGCCGGCCGGCCCCTCCGACCCAACGGCGCCTGTTGAAAAAACGCGGTAAACTTCCTATTCTTTAACGGGCAAGAACCATTCTGAGGAAGATACCTATGCAGACTGACGAGGAAAACGAGGCCGATGGCAGCGCCAATTGGTTTGAGGACGAAACCGGCGAAACAGACGATTTTCCGATTAAGGAATACGACATAACGGCTTCGCCAAACGATTTCAACACTTCAACGATGTTCAGCTTTATCGAGTCAGGCGCGGTCAAGATACCCGGATTCCAGCGAAACTATGTCTGGGACATAAAACGCGCCTCAAAGCTTATCGAGTCCATGATTATCGGATTGCCAATCCCTCAGATCTTTCTTTACGAGGAGGCTCGCAACAAGTTCCTGGTGATTGACGGGCAGCAGCGTTTGATGTCAATCTATTACTTTATCAAACAGCGCTTTCCTAGGAAAGAGAAGCGCTTTGAGCTGCGCCGAATCTTCGATGAGAAGGGAACCGTTCCCGAAGACGTCCTACATGATGATGCGTACTTTGTGAAGTTCAATCTTCAGCTTACGGAACGCCTTCCCAATCGCCCTAACCAACTGAATAAGCTGAACTATGGAACGCTTGGCGAGCTAAAAACGACATTTGACCTGCGTACGGTCCGCAATATCATCATCAAGCAGAACGCACCTGACGTGGACGAGGATGATTCCTCTTCGATCTACGAGATATTCAACCGTTTGAACACGGGTGGGATCAACCTGAAGCCTCAGGAGATAAGAACCAGCCTTTATCACTCACCATTCTACGATATGCTCTCCCGCATCAACCTGGCCGAGCGTTGGCGCGATCTTCTGGGGGTTGCTGAACCTGATCTGCACATGAAGGACATCGAGATCTTGTTACGCGCATTTGCGATGGTTATGTGCGGCGACGAATACAAACCGTCGATGACGAGATTCCTAAATCTCACATCCAAGCGAGCCAAGTCACTTCCAAACGAAAAGGTCGAGTATCTGGAAAAACTCTTCTATGCATTTCTGGATGCATGCAAGGCGTTGCCTCCGAAAGCGTTCTTTGGTGCCCAAAGCGCGAGGGTCAATATATCCTTCATAGACGCGGTATTCGCTGCGCAATGTGCGGCGGCTTTTGCTACAAATTCACTCGAGGTGCGCGCCGCAGACCCAGACAAGCTACGACGCCTTAAGGAGGATGTCGATTTCGTGAATGCGGCGCAGTTTGACACTGCGAGCACGGTAAATGTTGCCAAGCGGCTTGAAAGATCGAAGGCGATCCTGCTCGGATAGGTCAATGCCCGCTGAGGACACAACATTTATCGATACCCTTTTTCGAGAGCAAAAGGAACTCGTAGCCTTTCTTCAGCAGCAAGGGGAACTGTCATTCTCAGTAAACGTCGAAGCGCTCTTGAGCAAGACGCTGTTGCTGTCGGTCGCCAGTTTTTTTGAAAGTCGGATAACGACGGCCATTGCCGACTATGCGGGGCGCGTATCCAACGCGGATGAGGCGCTCACTTCATTGGTGCGGATCAAGGCGATTGAGCGGCAGTATCACAGTTACTTCCAATGGCGTGAGGGAAACCGGAGCGTAATCCCGTTCTTCGGAATGTTTGGATCCGCCCTAAAAGACGCGGCGAAGCAGGATCTCAAAGGTGAGGACCTGCGGCAAGCCACGGACGCATTCCTGGAACTCGGGGATTTGAGAAACCTCTTGGTTCATGGAAACTTCGCCAATTACCCACTCGAAAAGACTGCTGATGAGATCTACCGGCTATACGGTGGAGCGCTAACATTCGTCACTTATATAGAAAACAAACTCAATCGTAGGCCGGTTGCAGCGTGAGCCGCAGAACCGTGAGCAAGAAACTCATTGAATTCACTGGAGGCGATCAATATGGCCTCAGCCCGGGAGTCGATCCGCCACGGGCATCCGAGTACGCTGCATTTCCTCACGAGAAAATAGGGGCGGCGTAGGGTCGGAGTGAAATAAACCACGCACTGGCCATTTCGACGTCCGACTCGGCCCATCGGGTATCAAGCTATTCCTGTCGCCGAGAACCCGACGCGGCGTATCATCGGTGCTTACCGGCGGGGCGGGATATCGCATGAAACTCCAAGCGGCGCGGGCCGTGGTGACCGGGACCGCCTCGGGACTGGGCGTCGCGGTGCTCGCCGCGATGGCTTTCTCCGCTTCGACCTCGGGAATCGAGGCACCGCTCGGGGCCCCGCCGGCGCCGGGGAGCTATCGGTTGCCGTGCATCGAGTCCGCGGGCGACGGGAGCGTCGTGACCGGCGACGGAGAGGCGACCACCTTGCACCGACTGTATGCGGACAGGATCGTGGTCTTGAGCCTTATCTACACAAACTGTGCGGATGCGCAGGGTTGTCCGTGGGCCACTTTCACCCTGGCTCAGACGGCCCGACGGCTGGAGGGCGACCCGAAACTCGCCTCGAGGGTGCGCTTCGTGAGCCTGAGCTTCGACCCGGCCCGCGACACCCCCGAGGTCATGGCTCGCTACGGCAGGTCTTTTTCGCACGACCCCGTTTGGGCCTTCGACACCACCCGCTCACCCGAAGCCCTCGCCCCCATCCTGGCCGACTACGACCAGCGCCTGCAGGGCGATGGAGGCCCGGCCGGCGGCTGGTCCCGCCTCTTGCGGGTCTTTCTCATCGACGAGGCGCACTTCGTGCGCAACATCTACAGCTCGTCGTTCCTGGATCCGGTGCTCGTCGGGAACGACATCGCTACCCTGGGACTCGATCGCGATCAGGACGGCGCATGCGCTTTATCGGGTAAGTGATACACCGCGGGCCGGAATTTGATCTACATTGGCGGTGGGGCGGCGGTGAGAACCGCCGCCCCAGGAGACCGATCAGGACAAGACCGGCGGCAACGCTCGGGTCAGAACGTTCTTGTCCGCGACCGCCTCCCCGGCGAGCGCGAAGCCGAGTAGCCGTCCGTCTGGCCCGCGATACAGGCCACGGGCGCCGGCTGGCTGGACCTCGATCTCCCACTCCCCGGGCACCCCGGTGGCGGGCGGTGCGACGACCACCGGGAAGGCGGTGGTCTTGACCAGGATGGGCATCGCCGGATAGGCGACCCGGGTCGGCTGGCCCGCGAGCGTCTTCGCCAGCGCCCGCGCGGCGTGCATGATGGGCATGACGAAGGGCAACACCAGACCCTCGACCTCGGCACAGTCCCCCAGCGCATAGATCCCAGGCACGCTGGTCTCCAGTTGGCGGTCGACGACGATCCCGCGCCCGATCCGAAGCCCGGTGCCCGCGGCCAGCGCGGTGCGCGGCCTGAGCCCCACGGCGGACAAGACGCCATCGGCCGAGAAGCGCGTGCCGTCGGAGAGCGTGACCCGCACGGTGCCGTCCTCGTCGTCCAGCGACTGGACCACCCGCCCGAGAGACCAGTGCACGCCGAGGGTCGCGAGCGCCCGCTCCAGGGCGCGGCCCACTGGCTCCGGGACGAAGCGGCTCAAGGGCCAGGACGCCGGCTCTATGACCGACACGGCGATGCCCCCGTGCGTCAGATCGTTCGCGAACTCCGAGCCGATGAGGCCGGCCCCCATCACCGCGATCCGCCGCGCCGCGCCCATGGCCGCCCGGAACGCGGTGTAGTCACCCAGATCGTTGACGGACAGGACCCGATCGGCCGCCGAGCCCGCGACCGGGATGTGGATCGGATCGGCCCCCAGCGCCAAAACCAGGCCCCGGTAGGCGATGGGCTCCCCGCCGATCCCCTCACCGTCGATCCCCTTACCCTCGATCCCCTTACCCTCGATCCGAAGCGTCTCCCGGTCGGGCTCGATCGCCGTAACCCGCGTACCGGTCCGGACCGTGGCCTTGAGCTGCGACGCCATGGCGGCGGCATCGGCCAAGGCAATCGTGTCCGGGGTCTTGCCGCTGGTGTAGGCGTTCGACAGGATCGGCTTCGAATAGTAGCGCCCGTCATCGGCGGTGAGGATCAGGACGGGGGTCTCGCCATCGAGCTTGCGAAACTCGCGGGCCAGGGAATACCCCCCGAGCCCCGTCCCCACGATGACGATCGGCCGATGGTCCACTCCTAGTCGATTTCAACCATCGCGAAATCCGACTTGGACGCACCGCAATCGGGGCACACCCAGGTTTCCGGGACATCCGCCCACCGCGTCCCGGGCGCGATGCCCGCTTCGGGGAGACCCTCGGCCTCGCCATAGACGAAACCACACACCGAACATTGCCATCGTTTCATCTCTTCGCCTCGTTCCTGCACGCCGAGCACTCGGCGTCGACGCTCTATCTACGGTCTCGCCCTGATCCTGATCCTGAGCCTGATCGGTACGGTCCGGGTCCCGCCGACCGAATTCCGGACCTCCATCACGCCCATGAGTCTCGTCCTCGTGCCGGATCTCACGATCTGCC
>JBOIDT010000023.1:0-29987 GCA_050740755.1 Gammaproteobacteria bacterium | reverse complement strand
CCTGATGCCCGACCCAGAGGCGCTCGTGCTCGGGCCTCGGCGCGAGGCTGAAGAGCAGGGAACGGTCCGCCCGCATGAGGCGGGCGAGCTCAGCGAGCATCGGCTCCCAATCGTCCTGTCCTCCCGCGCAGTCATAGATGCGTGCGATGAGCGCGCTGAGCACTTCCGGTGAGCACGTCATTGGGGGTTCCGTCCGGGCTATCCCGTCCATCAGGACTGGCGCCGAGCAAGAGACATACCCGCAGGCGCCTGGCGGCGTTGCCGTGGTGCGGATCCCGTCACCCAAATAGGTGATGAATCAGGTACGGCAGGCGCCGTATGCTGCGCCCCATCGGTCGCCGGGGCGGATCTCGCTCTTGCGGCGCCCGAGGACACCTGTATCCAGACAAGGAGGCTCTCATGCTGAAACCCAACCCCACACGCCATCCCGATCCCGAGGTCTTGGCCCGCTTCGAACAGGCGCTAGCGCGCACCGGCGGTTCACCGACACCCGCGCCGGCCGGCGCGGCGCTCTGGCCGCGCTTCGCCGGGTACTACCAAGCCCTCGCGCGCCTGCCGCGCAAGGCGCGGCGCGCCCTGCAGCGCCGCTGGCGCCGTTCTCTCGGGGGCATCGCCCTCCTGTGCGCCCTCGGCCAGGCACCGGCCCTGGCGGCAACCATCAACGTGGGCGGGGGCTGCACGCTGATCGATGCCATCACCGCCGCCAACACCGACGCGGCGGCAGGCGGTTGCATTGCGGGGAACGGTGCGGACACCCTGGTCTTGGTAGCGGGAAGCACGCACACGCTGACGGCAGCGTACGACGGGGGCGGTAACGGGCTGCCTGAGGTCACCTCCGTGATCACTATCGACGGTAACGGTAGCACCATCGCCCGCGATCCTAGCGCCCCGCAATTTCGCATCCTGGAAGTAGGGCCGGGTGGGGATCTGACGCTTCAAGAGACCACCGTAAGCGGGGGGGCGGCAAGCGACGGCAATGGTGGCGGAGTCTATAGCTACGACGGCACGTTGACGCTGACCAACAGCACCGTATCAGGCAATACCGCGTCGGGGTGTTGCGGCGGCGGCATCTCCAACTTCAACGGCGCCGTAACCCTGAGGAACAGCACGGTGTCGGGCAACTCGGCCGCGTTCGCCGGCGGTGGCATAGACAGCAGCACTCTGATCATGACGAACAGCACGGTGTCGGCCAACTCGGCGGCGTATGGTGGTGGCATAAGAAGCCGCACTCTGATCCTGGGGCAACTCGGCCATGGACGGCGGCGGCGTGATTAACCCATTCGTCAACAGCAGCACGACCCTGACGAACAGCACGGTGTCGGGTAACTCGGCGGCGGCGGACGGCGGGGGCATCTTCAACGGTGGCACTGGCACCGTTACTCTGGTACAAGCAGTGGTCTCGGGCAACACGGCATCCGGACAGGGTCCGGAAGTGTACAACTCCTCCGCCGGCATCATCGTCATCGCCAACAACCTCAACCTGTTCGGACACGACGGTATCGGTGGGGTTGTCGGGTTCCCGCCAGGGGCGACCGACATCGTCCCGACCGTCCCGCTTGCCGCGATCCTAAACCCCGCGCTCGCCAACAACGGAGGCCCCACCGGGACCCACGCGCTTGTCAGCGGGAGCCCTGCGATCGATGCCGTCCCGGCTGCCGATTGCGCTACGGCCAACGATCAGCGGGACATCGCTCGGCCGCAGGATGGCGACAGCGACACAGTCGCCGATTGCGACATCGGTGCCTTCGAGCTGCAGCCACTACCACCACCGCCGCCCCCACCTCCACCACCTCCGCCTCCACCACCTCCGCCGAACGCCGCGCCCGTCAGCCAGAATCCGCAGCTCGGCTGTACAGGATCCGCATGCCGCGTCCCCATCAAGTGCGATGCAGCAGCGGGGACGTCGTGCAACGTCGCAGTCAAGGTCTTCGTGTCTGCCCGTACATTGCGGTCGAGCGATGATCAAGCGGCCAAGGCGCAGCGGCGGCTCCTCTTCGCCTCCGGCGTCGCCAACATCCCGCCCGGCCAGATCGCAAACGTGAAGGTCAAGCTGCGAAAGGCGGGAAAGCAGCTCGTGCGGGCCAGCACGCGAAGGCGGATCCGGGGCGTCATGGAGATCCGGAACTCGACCACCGGGGCTGTAAGCTCCACACTGGTCCGGATCAGGCTCCCATAGCCGGGCCCGACGGCCCACACGGGTCGGGGGCGCGTAGCCGGGCGCCCCCGACCACGGGCATCGGGTATGGGTCGATGCGCCCGCGCGGAGCGACCCGCGCTCTGCTCCCGTCCTGCCAAGAATCAGCGTAGCCCGGATCAAACGAAGTGGAATCCGGGAGGGCGCTCCCCGGATTTCGCTCTGCTACCTCCGGGCTACGCGCGCTTGACGACGGGCGTCCCCGCGCTCATACACCGCCCCTTCGTTCATCGGGCCGGATGTCCGGCGGTCGAGTATCATGTCTGCAATGCGCCGCACCGTGTTTTTCGTCTCCGACGGCACCGGCATTACCGCCGAGACCCTGGGCCACAGCCTGCTCACGCAGTTCAGCGGGTTTGATTACAAGCAGGTCACGCTGCCGTTCATCGACAGCGCGGAAAACGCCGAGGCAGCCCTCGGCCTCGTCAACCGTGCCGCACGCGAGGATGGCGTGCGGCCCATCGTCTATGCCAGCCTGACCGATCCCGCCTTGGTGGATTTATTGCTGTCGGCGAATGCCTTGGTGCTCGACATCTTCGGAGGATTTCTGCGCTCTCTGGAGGCCGAGCTCGGTACGCATGCGGACCATGCCAAGGGCCGTTCTCACGGGCTCGTGGACAAGGCCTTGTACGATGTGCGCATCGCGGCCCTCAACTTCGCGCTCAGCCACGACGACGGCGCCAACATCGAGCGCTACCGTCAGGCGGACGTGGTCCTGCTCGGCGTGTCGCGCACCGGCAAGACGCCCACCTGTATCTACCTCGCCATGCAGTTCGGCGTGCGCGCCGCCAATTACCCCTTGACCGAGGACGACCTGTGCGCGAACCGCCTGCCGCGTGGCCTCGACCCGGTCCGGGAACGCCTCTATGGCCTCGGCATCGATGCCGAGCGCCTGCACCGCATCCGCAGTGAGCGCCGCCCCAGGAGTGTTTATGCCTCGCTGCGCCAGTGCCAGAAGGAGACCTACGACGCCGAGGCCCTGTACCGCAGCGAACGGCTGCGGTGGCTCAACGTCACCGCCGTCTCCATCGAGGAGATCGCGTCGCGCATCCTGCAGGATCTGGGTCTCAGCCGGCGCATGTACTGAACTGTGAGATCGTCAGGGTATCGATCCCGGCGGTCACCAGGAGCTGGTCGATAGAACTGCCGCGATCGTCCTCGCGAGCGACGGAGGGGTGTGGTGGAGAGGGAGGGATTCGAACCCCCGGTGGGTCGCCCCACAACGGTTTTCAAGACCGCCGCTTTCGACCGCTCAGCCACCTCTCCTCGAGGGCGTCACCGGGAAACCGCCGGAGCAGGCACCGGCGCGCCCGATTCAGCAGGATGGCGCCCTACCCCACCTCTGTCAGCAGAAGGGATCCGCGGGCCGGCGCCAGCGGCGAAGGATAGCCGATGCGGGGCCGTAAGCAAACCGGTGCCCGAACGGTCCGGGCTCAACTTCCCCCGCAGTGATGTGCTATGCTTCGAGGAACTTCGCCGGCCGCATGGGCGTCTACAGGATGCGAGTCTTGGCGGGCTGGTCCTTGGAATACTGAGTGGAGGAAATATGAGCATGAACCCGGTACGTTATCCCATCACGGGTCACGAGGTCGCCGGCCTCGAGACCAACAAACTGATCCGCAACACCTATACCTTGCTGTCCATGACGCTGCTCTTCAGCGCCTTGACGGCGGGGGTGTCCATGGTCTTCAACCTGCCGCATCCGGGCCTCTTGATCACGCTCGTCGGCTACTTCGGCCTCCTGTTCCTGACCGCCAGGCTGCGCAACAGCGTGTGGGGGATCGCTGCGGTGTTCGCGCTGACGGGCTTCATGGGCCTGACGCTCGGGCCCATCATCGACACCTACCTCAGGGTGTTCTCGAATGGGGCCCAGCTGGTGATGATGGCCCTGGGTGGTACGGGCGTGATCTTCCTCGGGCTGTCGGGCTACGCGCTCACCACCCGTAAGGACTTCAGCTTCATGGGCGGATTCCTGGTGGTGGGCGTCCTGGTGGCGTTCGTGGCGGGGCTAGGGGCGGTCATCTTCAGCCTGCCGGGGCTCGCACTCGCAGTGTCCTCGATGTTCGTGGTGCTGATGGCGGGCTTGATCCTCTACCAGACGAGCGAGCTGATCCACGGCGGCGAGACCAACTACATCATGGCGACCGTCGGCCTCTACGTCTCGATCTACAACCTCTTCACCAGCCTCCTGCACCTCCTGGGCGTCTTCGGCGGCGACGACTAAATAGACGACTGATAGAGGGGGGCTGGCGATACATCCCCTCCATGCGCCGCGGCGCATGGAGGGGGATGCGCACTCCGCGAGGGCGAGGGCCCTTGGGGCCATCCATCACCGCCATCGATCCACGACCTCCATCCCGCCCATATAGGGCCGCACGACCTCCGGGACCCGGATGCGGCCGTCGGCTTCCTGGTAGTTCTCCATCACCGCCACCAGGGTGCGCCCCACCGCCAAGCCCGAGCCGTTCAAGGTATGCACGAGCTCCGGGCGGCCGGTATCGGGGTTGCGCCAGCGGGCCTTGATGCGCCGCGCCTGGAACGACTCGAAGTTGCTGCAAGAGGATATCTCGCGAAACCGCCCCTGGCCCGGCATCCACACCTCCAGGTCATAGGTCTTGGCCGACGCGAACCCGAGATCGGCCGTACACAGGGCGACCACCCGGTAGTGCAGACCCAGGCGCTGCAACACCACCTCGGCGTGCCGGGTCAGCTCTTCCAGGGCCTCATAGGACCCATCGGGACGTACCAGCTGCACGAGCTCGACCTTCTCGAACTGGTGCTGGCGGATGAGCCCGCGCGTGTCCTTCCCGTAGGAGCCTGCCTCGCTGCGGAAGCAGGGGCTATGGCAGACGTAGCGGCAAGGCAGTTCTTCGGGGCAGAGGATGCGGTCCTGGGCCAGGTTGGTGACCGGCACCTCGGCCGTCGGAATGAGATAGAGACCGGGTTCGGGGACGGCGAAGAGGTCTTGGGCGAACTTGGGGAGCTGTCCCGTCCCCCGCAAGGTCTGTGCGTTCACCAGGTAAGGGACATAGACCTCGCGGTAGCCGTGCTCGCGGGTATGGAGATCCAGCATGAACTGGGTGAGCGCCCGGTGCAGGCGGGCGAGCCCCCCCGAGAGTACGGCGAAGCGCGTCGCGGCGATGCGCGCCGCCGTCTCGAAGTCCATCATCCCGAGTGCCTGGCCGAGGTCCACGTGGTCCTTGGGCTCGAACGGCGGGGTGGGCGACGCGCCGAAGCGCCGGATCTCGACATTGTCGGCCTCGCTCGCACCTGGCGGGACGGATGCGTGGGGCATATTGGGGATCAGGAGACTCTGGGCCTCGATCTCCTGGAGTACCGCGGCCAGATCGGCCTCGGTGCGTGCCAGCCGATCACCCTGGTCCGCGACCTCGGCCAGCAAGGGGGTGAGGTCCTGGCCGCGCGACTTGGCCTCGCCGATGGTCTTGGCACTGGCGTTGCCGCGGCGTTGTAGCTCCTGCGTTTCGACCTGAAGCGACTTGCGGCGCGTCTCCAGACGTTCGAAGGTCGCGGTGTCGAGATCGAACCCCCGGGGCTTCAAGGCCGCCGCCACCTCGTCCAGGCGATTTCGCAGGACTTGCGGGTCGAGCATCAGCCTGCCCCGCGCAGCCGCGACCCACCCGGGCCGCGCGCCTTATCGTCCAGGGCCCGCAGGCGCGCGAGCTTGTCGTTGATTTGGACCTCGAGCCCGCGCATCACGGGCTCGTAATAGCGCCGCCCTTCCAGGCCTTCGGGAAAGTAATGCTCGCCCGCCGCATAGCCCTCGGGCTCGTCGTGGACATAGCGGTAGCCCCGCCCGTAGTCCAGCCGTTTCATGAGCGCGGTCGGGGCGTTGCAGAGGTGCAGGGGGACCGGTAGCGAGCCGCGATCACGGGCATCGGCCATGGCCGACTGGAAGGCCTTGTAGACCGCGTTGCTCTTGGCCGCACAGGCGAGGTACACGATGGCCTGGGCGATGCCGAGCTCGCCCTCGGGGCTCCCCAGCCGCTCCTGGGTCTCCCAGGCATCGAGCGCGATGCACAGCGCCCTCGGATCGGCGTTGCCGATGTCCTCGGAGGCCATCCGCACCACCCGCCGGGCGATGTAGAGGGGATCACAGCCGCCATCCAACATGCGTGCGAACCAGTACAGGGCGGCGTCCGGGGACGACCCCCGCACCGCCTTGTGCAGGGCCGAGATCTGCTCGTGGAATACCTCCCCGCCCTTATCGAAGCGCCGCGTCGCGCCCCCGGACAGGACCCGGTATAGCAGGTCTCCGTCGATCACCCCACCCGGCGCGAGCCCGGCCGCGACGTCCAGCATATTCAAGGCACGTCGCGCATCCCCGTCCGCGGCCTCGGCGAGCCTCACGCGCAGCATGGGGTCGAAGCGGATCCGGAGACCGCCCAGCCCGCGTTCCCGATCGGCGAGCGCCCGGTCGACGAGCCCTTCGATGTCTGCGGCACAGAGTGGTTTCAGCACATAGAGCTTGAGGCGCGACAGCAGTGCCCCGGTCAGCTCGAAAGACGGGTTCTCGGTCGTGGCGCCGACGAAGATCAGGGTGCCGTCCTCGACATACGGCAGGAAGGCGTCCTGCTGGCCCTTGTGGAAGCGATGCACCTCGTCGACGAACAGGATCGTGTCCCGCCCCTCGGTCGCACGCGCGTGCACGGCGCGCTCGATCGCCGCGCGGATGTCTTTGACCCCGGAGAGCACCGCCGAAAGGTTCAGAAACAGGGCGTCGGCGTGGTGCGCGATGAGGCGGGCGAGCGTGGTCTTCCCGGTCCCGGGCGGGCCCCACAACACCATCGAATGGGGCCGCCCGGACTCGATGGCGAGACGCAAAGGCCCTGTCGGCCCCAAGATGTGCCCTTGCCCGACGATGTCCTCGATGCGGGCCGGCCGCATGCGCTCGGCCAGGGGTTTCGTGCTGCCGGGGTGCGCGCCGTGCGCGGTGCTCACGTGGGCGTAGGCTCGATGCAGGGTGGTCTTGGCGGATGCGAGAGGTCATGGTAGGCCAGGGGCACAGCATGTCAAGCGCTCGCCGGGCCGGGGGATTTCTTGTACCGCCGGGCGGATTTGTTATCCTACCTCCCCAGGTGGTCCTGGCGAGTCGTCTCGGCGAGGCCGCAGAAAACTCCCCCCATGATCACGTCATCTTCACACGAGGTTCCCGGGCACGGCGAGACCGGCAGCGCCGAGCTCCCCAGCGTCGCGATCATGTTCGCCGACATCAGCGGCAGCACGCGGCTTTATGGCGAGCTTGGCGACGTCGCCGCGCGGGAGCGGGTGGCGGAATGCCTCGATGCCATCGCCCACTGCGTGCGCCGGCACGGCGGCCGGGTCGTCAAGACCATCGGCGATGAGGCCGTGTGCATCTTTGCGAGCGCCGATCTGGCCGTCATGGCCGCCTGGGAGATCCAGAGGCACCACGACGACGAACCGGACTCGGGCTGCGCGGGGCTGGCGGCGCCCTTGTCGGTGCGCGTGGGGCTGCACTTCGGTCCGGTCATCCTGGAGGCGGATGACCTCTTCGGGCATAGCGTGAACATCGCCAAGCGGGCGGTCGATCTCGCCAAGCCGGAGCAGATCATCATCACCGCCGCGGTCTTCCACGAACTGTCTCCCCCCCGCCGGTCCAGCACGCGGCTCGTCGATAGGGTAGAGATGAACGGGGAGGCCGAACCCCTGGCGATCTTCGAGGTGGTGTGGCGGGAGGACGACTCGACCGGCGTCGCCGGCGGCGTATCGCCGGTCTTGCTCGCGGAGCCTGCGCCCGATCTGGCGCTCGTGCTGCGCTGCCAGGGCAGAGAATTCAAGATCGAGGGAGGCTGCCGGCTGGCGACCTTGGGGCGTGGTCGCGTGTGTGATTTCGTCGTCGATGATGATTTCGCCTCGCGCCGGCACTTGCGCATCGAATGCCGGCGCGGCCGGTACTTCCTGGTCGATCACAGCACCAACGGCACGTACGTGCGGGGCGAGGACGGTGCACGCGCCTTCGTCCGGCGTGACGAGACAGTGCTCCCGGGCCGCGGCCAACTGAGCTTGGGCCGGGCCTTCAGCGACCGTACGAAGATCGTGTCCTTCGAGATCGAGTCGTGAATCCGGTTGCCCGTGCGATATCGATTCGCGCACCGCGGTTCCGTGCGAGGTTCGGCGTGCCGGGCGCGGGCGCCACCGGCTGACACGGTAGGCCGATGAACAGTCCGCTCTGCGGCTGGTCCTCGTGTGCCATCACCCACGTCGGAAAGGTGCGCAAGAGCAACGAGGACTCTTTTCTCGATCGCCCCGACCTCGGGTTGTGGGCGGTGGCCGACGGCATGGGCGGCCACCGCGCCGGCGATGCCGCCAGCCGCATGATCGTCGAGTCGCTCGGGCGGCTCGATACAGCCGCGAGCTTCGGCGAGTTCGTGGCGGCGGCGGAGGCGAGTCTGCGTTTGGTCAATGCCGCGCTGCTCGCCAAGGGGGAGGAATATCATGCGCCTACCGGGAGCACGGTGGTCACGCTCCTGTCCGACGGGTCTGCGGGCGCGTGCCTGTGGGCCGGTGACAGCCGGGCGTATCGGTGGCGCGATCGAGGCCTGACTCAGCTCACGAGGGATCATTCCCAGATAGAGGCCTACGTGCGTCTCGGCCTCATCGGTCGGGCCGAGGCCACCCTCCATCCCCTGTCCAATGTCCTGACGCGGGCAGTGGGCACGCAAGCGGACCTCGGGCTGGACACGCTCGCTCTGGATCCGACGGCGGGCGATCGCTACCTCCTGTGCTCGGACGGGCTGTACCGTCACGTCACGGAACAAGAGATCGGGGAGGTACTGTCGGCCGGCCCTCTGTCGCACGCGGCCGATACGCTGCTCGACCTCACTCTGGCACGGGGAGCGAACGACAACGTGACCGTCGTGCTGGTGGAGTTTTGTCCCGTCGGCGCGACGCGCGACCCCGATCTGACATCCGACGTGACCCTCCCCAACCTGTCTGTTGCCTCCAGGTCTTAGGCGGGGCGCCGGGCCCACCCCATGGATCACCAGAGCGGGGATCACGAGGGCGCCAACGTCGACCCCGGCGAGGTGGCCAAGTTCGAGGCGCTGGCGAGCCGCTGGTGGGACCATGACGGGGATTTCCGTACCCTGCACGACATCAATCCGCTGCGCCTCGGGTTCATTGAAGAGCGCGTCGCGCTCGGGGGCAAGACGGTCATCGACGTGGGTTGTGGCGGCGGGATCCTGTCGGAGGCCATGGCCGATCAGGGCGCCGGCGTGACCGGCATCGATGCCAGCGCCGGCGCGATCCGCGTCGCCAGGCTTCACCAGGCCCGATCCGGAAGCCGGGTCCGGTATCTCTGCACGGCGCCGGAGGTCATGGCGGCGCAGGAACGCGGGGGGTTCGATGTGGTGACCTGCATGGAGATCGTGGAACACGTCCCCTACCCCGAGAAGCTGGTCGAGGCCTGTGCGAGGCTGGTCAGACCCGGCGGCCATGTGTTTTTCTCGACCATCAATCGCACCCCGGCGGCCTATCTCCTGGCGGTGATCGCGGCCGAGTATGTCTTGCGCCTCCTGCCCCGGGGTACCCACGACTATGGGCGTTTCATCCGACCGTCAGAACTGGCAGGCTGGCTACGGGGCTCTGGCCTCAGGCTCCTGGCACTCAAGGGGATGTGGTACAACCCGGGGACGCGACGGGCGGTGCTGCAGGACCGTGTGTCGGTCAACTATCTCGTACACGCCACGCTGCCGTGAACGCCCCCCGTGGCGCACGCCGCGCGGTGTTCTTCGACCTTGATGGGACCTTGGCGGATACCGCACCCGATCTCGCCTCTGCGCTCAATGCCCTGCGTGCCGAGCAGGGTCTTGCGGCACTCCCGCTGGCGCAGATCCGGCCGTGCGTCTCGGGGGGCAGCCCGGCCCTACTGGGGCTCGGGTTCGGTCGGTCCGATCCCGAAGACCCCGAATACCAGGCGCTGCGGGCACGCTTGCTCGACCTCTACGGTGCCCGGGTCGCGCGCGACACGCGCCTGTTCCCGGGCATGGCGGAGGTACTCGACACCCTCACCGGATCCGCCGTCCCCTGGGGCGTGGTGACCAACAAACCGGTCCGGCTGACCCACCCCTTGCTGGCAGCCCTTGGGATCGCGGACCGTGCGGCCTGCATTGTCTGTGGTGATACCACCGCCTACCGTAAGCCTCACCCCGCGCCGCTCCTGCACGCCGCGCGGCTGTGTGGGTGTGATCCGGGACGCTGCCTGTTCGTCGGCGACTCGCGGGACGACATGAGCGCCGGGCGGGCCGCGGGCATGATCACCCTCGTGGCCCTGTTCGGCTACCTCGCCCCGGGCGACGACCCGAGCGCCTTCGGTGCCGATGGCGCGATCTCCCACCCCGGGGCGGTGCTCGCCTGGGTCAACGGCATCTCGGTTGGGAGTGAACCCCATTGATTACTGCCGGGAGCGGGTGGCGGTCCCGGGCTCCAGCTACTACTACAGCACGCTCTGGCTCGGGCCGGAGGTCCAGCGCGGCCTATTTGCGCTCCTGGCGTTCAAGGACGCCATCGCCGAGGTCCCGAGGACTTGCACCGATCCCGCCGTGGCCGGGATGAAGCTCGCCTTCTGGCGCGAAGAGCTGGCGCGCATCGAGGCCCGTGAGCCCGCTCGCCACCCGATCGCCGAGCTCATGGCCTGGGTCGCCCGGACCCATGGCTTGGAGCCCAGGAGCTTGGACCCTGCCCTCGTCGCGACCGAGCGGGACGTGGGTCCCGGCGGCTATCCCTGCCACGAGGCGCTGGTGCGCCACTTCCAGGCGATGTACGGCCCGATCTGGCGTGGGTGTGCCCGCATCCACGGCTACCGCGATGAGACGACGCCGGAGGCGGTCGCGGACCTCGGTGCCGCCATCGAGCTGGCCGCGCGGGTTCAGGACCTGCGGGCCGAGACAGCGCGCGGCCGGATCCGCATTCCGCAGGACGCCCTGGCACGCCATGGCGTGTCGGCCGCGGCGCTCCTCGAGCGCGAGTCACCGGCGCGCCTCAGGGACATGGTCGCGGAACACTGCGAGCGCATCGGGGCCGATCTCGCACAGGACCTGGCCCGTGTCCCGCCCGTGGACCGCTCAGCGCAAGAGAGTGCGGTCATCCTCGCCCAGATCCTCCTCGTCACCCTCGCCGAGATCAGGCGCGATGGCTCCCTGGTCCTCCACCATCGCATCGCCCTCACCCCCCTCCGCAAGCTCTGGATCGCCTGGCGTACCCGCCGCCGGCTGATGGTGAGAAATCCGGGCTAGCCGTGCCCCGCCAGGGGGAACCGCAGCCGTACGCGCAGCCGCCGGAAGGTCTCCGGTTCGACGTTGTCGGGGAGCACGAGGAGGGAGCGGCGGCGTCCGTCGGCGAGCTTGAAGACCAGCACCGTAAGATAGGGCGTTACCACGCTGTCGCGGGCGAGCGTGGCGGGCACGGCCTCCGCGTGCCCGGCACGGACCGTCCATGATCCGTCTCCGAGCAGGATGGCCTCGGACACGGCGTCCCCGCGGTGCAGTACATGCCAGGCGAGCGACCACAGGAGACTCCCGGACAGCAGCATCGCCGCCGACACCTGGGCCCACGCCGGCCACGGGAGGAGTGCGACGATGGCCAGCGCGCCGGTGTGGGAGAACGCGATCCCCGTCGCCAGGAGGGCAGAGCCTCTCGGCCGTAATCGGATCGGGCCGGTAAAACCTGCTGTCATAGGCCGGATGTGCGTCCCGTCGGACTCCGAGATGCGGGCGGATTGTCGCTCATCCTCAATGAGTTACGGCGCGACCCCGGGCGTTGGAATCGCGTGCGGATTGACGTAGAATACCCGTAGCGGGAGGCGCCGGCCGGCGACTCCCGCTTTGTCTATCTGTCGCAGGGGAGCACACCTTTGACCCACCCGGCCTTGCTGGCCCTGGAAGACGGTAGCGTCTTTTACGGCGTATCTATCGGGGCGAGAGGCCAGTCCGTCGGCGAGGTGGTGTTCAACACCGCCATCACCGGCTACCAGGAGATCCTGACCGACCCGTCCTATTGCCAGCAGATCGTCACGCTCACCTACCCGCACATCGGGAACGTCGGTGCGAACGCGGAGGACGAGGAGTCCCCGCGCATCTATGCCGGCGGTCTCGTCGTCCGCGACATACCGAAACGGCAGAGCAACTGGCGTTCCGAGGGCGCACTCGGCGATTACCTCGAACGCCAGGGCGCCGTCGCCATCGCCGGCATCGATACCCGTCGCCTGGTGCGTATCCTGCGGGAGGGTGGGGCGCAGCGCGGCTGCGTGATGGCGGGGGAGGGGGTCGATGCGTGCGCGGCGCTCCGCGCGGCGCGCGCCTTCGCCGGTCTGGAAGGGGCCGATCTCGCCCGGGAGGTCACCACCCCGCATCCGTATGCCTGGGCAGAGGGCAGCCTGAAGCTCGAGGGTCCCGAGGGTCGTTCTGCACGAGTTGCTCAAGGCGCGTCTTTGCATCGAGTGATCGCCTATGACTATGGTGTCAAGCGCAACATCCTGAGACTCCTGGCGGATCGGGGCTGCCGGCTCACGGTCGTCCCCGCCAAGACCCCGGCCTCCGAGGTATTGGGGTCGAAACCCGACGGCGTGTTCCTCTCGAACGGCCCGGGTGACCCGGGGGCCTGTGATTACGCCATCGCCGCCATCCGCGAGATCGTGGCGGTGGGCGTGCCGGTGTTCGGGATCTGCCTCGGCCACCAGCTCCTGGGCCTCGCCTGCGGCGGTCGCACCGTCAAGATGAAATTCGGCCATCACGGCGCCAACCACCCGGTCCTGGACCTCGACAGCAAACGCGTCCTCATCACCAGCCAGAACCATGGATTCACGGTGGACCCCGAGGGCCTGCCGTCGAGCCTGCGGGTCACGCACCGATCACTTTTTGATGGCACGATCCAGGGACTGCATCACCGCGACCAACCGGCGTTCAGCTTCCAGGGGCACCCCGAGGCGAGCCCAGGCCCCCACGATGGGCGATCGCTCTTCGATCACTTCACCGAGCTGATGGTGCGCCACCGGCGTGCCGTCTGAGCGCCTCGATCGATTCTCATGCCCAGACGCACCGATATCGAGAGCATCCTGATCCTCGGGGCCGGTCCCATCGTCATCGGGCAGGCCTGCGAGTTCGACTATGCCGGCACCCAGGCCTGCAAGGCCCTGCGGGAAGAGGGCTATCGGGTGGTCCTGGTCAACTCCAACCCGGCAACCATCATGACCGATCCCGAGATGGCCGCGGCGACCTATATCGAACCGCTCCGATGGCAGAGCGTCGCGCAGATCATCGCGCGGGAAAGGCCCGACGCGCTCTTGCCCACGATGGGCGGCCAGACCGCCCTCAACTGCGCCCTCGACCTGGCCCGTCAAGAGGTCCTGGCGGAATACGGAGTCGAGCTGATTGGCGCGAGTCGCGAGGCCATCGACAAGGCCGAGGACCGCGTGCGCTTCCGCGAAGCCATGCACCGGATCGGGCTCAAGACGCCATGGTCCAGCATTGCTCGCGGCGTAGACGAGGCCTTTCGAATACAAGCGCTGATTGGCTTTCCGGTTGTCATCCGTCCCTGTTTCACCCTCGGGGGCACGGGTGGTGGCATCGTAGATAATCGTATGGAGTTCAACTACATGGTTGAGCGCGGGCTGCGCTCGTCGCCGACTCACGAGGTGCTTATCGAGGGATCGGTCCTTGGATGGAAGGAATACGAGATGGAAGTGGTGCGCGATCACCGCGACAACTGCATCATCGTGTGCTCGATCGAGAATCTCGATCCCATGGGGATCCACACCGGGGACTCCATCACGGTGGCGCCGGCCCAGACCCTGACGGACAAAGAGTACCAGCGCATGCGCGATGCTTCGATCGCGGTGCTGCGCGAGATCGGGGTCGATACCGGCGGCTCCAACGTCCAGTTCGCCACCAATCCCAAAAACGGCGAGATGGTCATCATCGAGATGAACCCGCGCGTTTCCCGGTCCTCGGCGCTCGCGTCCAAGGCCACCGGCTTTCCCATCGCCAGGGTCGCGGCCAAGCTCGCGGTAGGCTATACCCTGGACGAGCTCGCCAACGAGATCACCGGGGGCGTCATCCCCGCTTCGTTCGAGCCGAGCATAGACTACGTGGTGACCAAGGTCCCGCGCTTCGCCTTCGAGAAATTTCCCGATGCCGACGACCGCCTGACCATACACATGAAGTCCGTCGGAGAGGTCATGGCCATCGGGCGGAACTTCCAGGAGTCCTTGCAGAAGGCCCTGCGCGGCCTGGAGACCGGCCGGACGGGTTTGAACGGGATCCTCGATCTCGGGCGCGATGATGCCCGATCCGTCCTGGAGCACGAGTTGCGCGTCCCGGGGGCCGATCGCCTGTGGTATGTCGCCGACGCCTTTCGACTGGGCCACACCCCCGACCAGGTACACGAGTTGACCCGCATCGATCCATGGTTCCTGGCCGAGATCGAGGACCTGGTGCGCGAAGAGGCCGAGACGCGCCGGGGTGCGGTCCACGCGCTTGATGAGGCACGGCTCGCGGCGCTCAAGCGCAAGGGATTCTCGGACGCGCGCATCGGCGAGCTGTGTGGTGTTGCAGAGGCCGAGGTCCGCGCCCTGCGCCGGCGCTTCGGGCTTCGGCCGGTCTACAAGCGGGTCGATTCCTGTGCCGGCGAGTTTCGGGCCACGACCGCTTATCTCTATTCGACCTACGACGAGGAGTGCGAGGCCCATCCGAGCGCGCGCGACAAGGTCATGATTCTGGGCGGGGGGCCGAATCGCATCGGCCAGGGCATCGAGTTCGACTACTGCTGCGTGCAGGCGGCCCTGGCGCTCCGCGACCGGGGTTACGAGACCATCATGGTCAACTGCAACCCCGAGACGGTCTCGACCGACTACGACATCTCGGACCGCCTGTACTTCGAGCCCGTGACCTTGGAGGACGTCCTCGAGATCATCGCCCTGGAACGGCCGGCCGGGGTGATCGTGCAGTTCGGCGGGCAGACCCCGCTGCAGCTCGCACGCGCCCTGGAGGCGGCCGAGACGCCGATCGTGGGCACGCCCCCCGATGCCATCGATCGGGCCGAGGACCGCGAACGCTTCCGCCAGTTGCTGGACCGGCTGGGTCTGCGGCAACCCCCGAATCGCACCGTCACCGAGCCGGCTCTCGCCGTCGGGCTGGGCCGCGAGATCGGCTATCCGCTGGTGGTCCGCCCGTCCTATGTCCTGGGCGGCAGGGCCATGGAGATCGTGTATAACGATCAGGACCTTACGGCCTACATCGGGCGTGCCGTGACGGTCTCGAACGATTCGCCGGTGCTCCTGGATCGGTTCCTGGCGCATGCCACGGAGGTCGATGTGGACGCCGTCTGTGACGGGCGGGAGGTGTTGATCGGCGGCATCATGGAACACATCGAAGAGGCCGGCGTGCACTCGGGCGATTCCGCCTGTTGTCTGCCGCCGCACCAGCTCTCGGCGGCCGTGCAGGACGGGCTGCGGCGACAGACCGAGCAGCTTGCCATGGCCCTGGGGGTGGTCGGCCTCATCAACATCCAGTTCGCGATCCAGGGCGAGGAGATCTTCGTGCTCGAGGTCAACCCGCGCGCCTCCCGCACCGTGCCGTTCGTCTCCAAGGCCACCGGGCTGCCGCTGGCGCGCCTGGCCGCGGGATGTATGATGGGCCGGCCTCTCGCCGATCAGGGCGTGCGCGAACGGGTCCCGGGTTACTGGTCCGTCAAGGAGGCGGTGTTCCCTTTCATCAAGCTGCCGGGCGTCGATACCCTGCTCGGGCCCGAGATGAAATCGACGGGGGAGGTCATGGGGGTCGGTGTGAGCTTCGGCGAGGCCTTCGCCAAGGCCCAGCTCGCCGCGGGTATGGAGCTGCCGGCGGGCGGTCGGGTCTTCATCAGCGTACGCGATGCGGACAAGGATGAGGCCACAGGACTCGCGCGTGCCTTGGTGCGGCTCGGCTTCGAGGTGACGGCGACGCGCGGGACCGCCAAGGCCCTCTGTGCCGCCGACGTCCCCTGTCAGGTGGTGAACAAGGTGCTCGAAGGCCGTCCGCACATCGTCGATCTGATCAAGAACGACGCGATCACCCTCATCATCAACACCACGGAGGGCCGACAGGCGATCCAGGACTCGGTCACGATACGCACCTCGGCCCTGGAGCGCCGGGTCGCCTACACCACGACCATGGCCGGCGCCATGGCGATCCTGGCGGCCATTCCGGAGCGCGCGCCGGGTCGGGTAAACCGCCTGCAAGACCTTCACCAGGAGCCCGGCACGTGAGCAAGACACCCATGACCCAGAGCGGGGCACAGAAGCTCCGAGACGAGCTTCAGCGCCTTAAAAACGACGCCCGCCCCCGCATCATCCGGGCGATCGCCGAGGCGCGAGCGCACGGCGATCTCAGCGAGAACGCGGAGTATCACGCCGCGCGCGAGCAGCAAGGGTTCATCGAGGCGCGCATTGCCGACATCGAGGGCAAGCTGTCCCGCGCCGAAGTCATCGACATTTCCGCCATCAATGCGCGCGGCAAGGTGGTGTTCGGGGCCACCGTGGAGATCATGAACGTGGACACCGAAGAGGTGGCCGTCTACCAGATCGTCGGGGAGGACGAGGCCGACATCAAGAGCGGCCTGGTCTCGATCCGCTCCCCCATCGCCCGTGCCCTGATCACCAAGCAGGCCGGGGAGATCATCGTGGTCGAGGCGCCGGCCGGACGTCGGGAATACGAGATCATCGACGTGCGTTACGTCTGATGCGGTCGTAGACTGAGCCGACTCCGACATGGGGCGCAGTGCCAGCAGCCGCCGGTGGCTCGAAGAGCACCACGGGGACCCCTATGCGGCGCGCGCACGCCGTCTGGGGTTCCGGTCACGGGCGGCGTTCAAGCTCCTTGAAATCGATGCAAGGGACCGCATATTGCTTTCCAATATGACGGTCATCGATCTGGGCGCCGCACCCGGCGGTTGGAGCCAGGTGGCCGCTCAAGCGGTCGGGCCGAGAGGCCGTGTGCTGGCGATCGACCCGATCCCGATCGAGCCTCTGTCCGGCGTGACGGTGATAACAGGAAGCATCTTCGAAGACCAGGTGGCCGGCGCTCTACGGGTCGTGCTGGGCGGCGCCAAGGCCGGCCTCGTGCTTTCGGACATGGCGCCGAATATGAGCGGTATCCGGGCCGTGGACACGGCCCGCGCGCTGGCTCTGGCGGAGACCGCGCGTGATTTCGCGACCGAGTTCCTTAAACCCGGAGGCGATTTCCTGGTCAAACTATTCCAGGGTGCCGGTGTGGATGGCTTGTTCGCCAGCCTGCGTGCCGGTTTCCGCCGGGTCTCCCTACGCAAGCCGCAGTCGTCACGGGGCCGTTCGGGAGAGGTCTATGTCCTCGGCCGGGGTTATGGTCTATAGTCTAGACGAACGAGCCCGGTGTCCGTGAGGACGAACGTGGAGGATTTCATGCTTAGCACGCTGCGGCGTCTAGGGGTAATCAAGTGAACGATATGGCCAAGAATTTGGTGCTTTGGGTCGTCATCGCCCTGGTTTTGATGTTGGTTTTCAACAATTTCGGTCCGCGCCAGGGCACCGCCAGTAGTCATGTCGACTACTCGCAGTTCGTCGCCGATGTCAAGAGCGGGCGGGTCGAGAAAGTGCGGATGGAGGACGGGTCCATCCACGGCAAGATGACGGATGGCGTGGCGTTTTCGACCTACAGCCCCGAGACCGATAACGGGCCGCTCATCGGGCTCCTGCTCGATCACGGGGTCGAGATCGAGGCTCGGCCGCCTGAGCAGCAGGGCGTGCTCATGCAGATCTTCATTTCCTGGTTCCCGATGCTCTTGCTCATCGCCGTCTGGATCTTCTTCATGCGCCAGATGCAGGGCGGGGCCGGGGGGCGCGGGGCCCTGTCTTTCGGCAAGAGCCGGGCTCGTCTCCTGGGGGAGGACCAGGTCAAGATCACCTTTGCCGACGTGGCGGGTGTGGAGGAGGCCAAGGAAGAGGTCGGAGAGCTCGTGGAGTTTCTGCGCGATCCCGGCAAGTTCCAGAAGCTTGGCGGCAAGATCCCGCGCGGGGTGCTGATGATCGGCCCGCCGGGAACCGGCAAGACGCTCTTGGCCAAGGCCATCGCCGGGGAGGCCAAGGTGCCGTTCTTCACGATTTCGGGCTCCGATTTCGTCGAGATGTTCGTCGGTGTCGGTGCCTCGCGCGTTCGTGATATGTTCGAACAGGCCAAGAAACACGCCCCCTGCATCGTGTTCATCGACGAGATCGACGCGGTCGGCAGACACCGCGGGGCGGGGCTGGGTGGCGGGCATGACGAGCGCGAGCAGACCTTGAACCAGTTGCTGGTCGAGATGGATGGCTTCGAGGGTAACGAAGGGGTCATCATCATCGCCGCGACCAACCGGCCGGACGTCCTGGACCCGGCGCTCTTGCGTCCCGGGCGTTTCGACCGTCACGTGGTCGTGCCCTTGCCCGACATCCGCGGCCGCGAGCAGATCCTCAAGGTACACATGCGCAAGGCGCCGATCGCGGAGGATGTCAAGCCATCGATCATCGCCCGCGGGACGCCGGGATTCTCCGGGGCCGATCTGGCCAACCTGGTCAATGAGGCCGCGCTGTTCGCCGCGCGCGCCAACAAGCGGCTGGTGGAGATGGATGACTTCGAGAAGGCCAAGGACAAGATCATGATGGGGGCCGAGCGGCGTTCCATGGTCATGAGCGAGGACGAGAAGCGGTTGACCGCCTACCACGAGTCCGGGCACGCGATCGTCGGGCGCTCGGTGCCCTCCCACGACCCGGTCTACAAGGTGACGATCATCCCGCGCGGTCGTGCCCTCGGTGTCACGATGTTCCTGCCCGAGCAGGACCGTTTGAGCTACAGCAAGGAGCGCCTGCAAAGCCAGCTCTGCAGCCTGTTCGGGGGACGCGTGGCCGAGGAGTTGATCTTCGGTCCGTCGCAGGTGACCACCGGTGCGTCCAACGACATCGAACGGGCGACGGATCTGGCGCGGAACATGGTGACGAAGTGGGGCCTGTCGGAGAAGCTGGGGCCCTTAGCCTACAGCAAGGATGAAGGCGAGGTGTTCCTCGGGCATTCGGTCACGCAGCACAAGATGATGTCGGACGAGACCGCCCATGCCATCGACGAGGAGGTGCGGTCGGTCATCGAATGGAGCTATGGTCGGGCCAAGTCCATCGTGGATTCCAATAGGGACAAGCTCCACATGATGGCGGAGGCGCTCATCAAGTACGAGACCATCGAGAGCGATCAGATCGACGACATCATGGCCGGCAATACGCCGCGCGCCCCAAAAGGTTGGTCGGAGGATGAACGTCGTGGTCCCCCCAAGCCGGACGTGAAGACCACGACACCGGAGCCCGGCAAGGCCGAAGGGGCGATCGGGGGACCCGCCAGCCTGCACTAGACGCCCGCTCGACCGGAGTAGGACGTCGGCCAAACCCCCACCGCATGGTGGGGGTTTTGCTTTGGAGGTCGGACACACGCGCGCCGAGTCGCGCAGGGAGGTCCAAATGAGCGATAGCAGCAGAATCCACTTCGGCACCGACGGGATCCGCGGGAAGGTCGGAGAGCCGCCCATCACGCCGGATTTCGTGATGAAGCTCGGCTGGGCCGCCGGCCGCGTCTTGGCGCCTTCGGGGGGTGGCCGGGTGCTGATCGGCAAGGACACCCGTATCTCGGGCTACATGTTCGAATCCGCGTTGGAGGCAGGCCTGTCGGCCGCCGGAGTCGATATCCTGTTACTAGGTCCGATGCCGACGCCGGGGATCGCGTACCTGACGCGGACCTTCCGTGCCCAGGCCGGGGTCGTCATCAGCGCCTCCCACAACCCCTACGACGACAACGGCATCAAGTTCTTCGGGAGCAACGGCATGAAGCTGCCGGATGAGGTCGAGGCGACGATCGAGGAGGCGCTCGAGGCGCCGCTCTTGACCGTGCCTTCGGCCCGTCTCGGCAAGGCGCATCGGATCGGCGATGCCGCCGGGCGCTATATCGAGTTCTGCAAGGGCACCATCGGTACCGGCAGCCACCTTAGCGGCCTCAAGATCGTCGTCGACTGTGCCCATGGGGCGACCTACGACATCGCCCCCAGCGTGTTCGAAGAGCTCGGCGCCGAGGTCGTGGCCATCGGTACCGAACCCGATGGCCTCAACATCAACGCAGAGCGCGGCGCGACCCATCCCTCGGTGTTGCGCGAAGAGGTCATCGTGCGAGGTGCCGATCTCGGCATCGCCCTCGATGGTGACGGGGACCGCGTGATCCTGGTGGACCATCTCGGGGAGATCGTGGACGGCGACGAGATCCTGTTCGTCATCGCCCGCGAGCACCAGAAGAAGAACAAGCTGAACGGCTCCGTGGTCGGCACGCAGATGAGCAATCTCGGGCTCGAGCGGGCGCTCAGGACCCTGGGTCTCGACCTGAAACGCGCCAAAGTGGGCGACCGCTACGTGCTCGAGATGATGCAGAGCGGGGGATGGCGCCTGGGCGGCGAGTCGTCTGGCCACATCATCTGTCTCGATATCACCACGACCGGTGATGGGATCGTCTCCGCCCTCCAGGTGCTCGAGGCCATGGTCGTTACCGGCCAATCCTTGCACACCCTCAAGGCTGGGATCCAGAAATTTCCCCAAAGGCTGGTCAACGTGCGTCTGCCGCGCGCCGTCGAGGTACACACGGAGTCGCGCGTGCAGGAGGCGGTCAGAGAGGCCGAGGCGACGTTGCGGCATCGGGGGCGGGTGCTGTTGCGTCCTTCGGGGACCGAGCCGCTGGTAAGGGTCATGGTCGAAGGGCCGGAGGGCGGCGAGGTGGACCGCCTGGCGGAATGGCTCGCCGGGGTGGTCGACGAGACCATCCGCTCGATGGCGGCGTAGCCCTTTCCCTTCCGGGCTCAGGCGTCGCGCAGGAGCTCGTTGATCGCCACCTTGGCGCGCGTCTTGGCGTCGACCCGCTTTACGATCACGGCGCAGTAGAGACCATAACGCCTATCCGATGAAGGCAGGTTGCCCGAGACCACCACGGACCCTGGCGGGATGTGCCCGTAGCTGACCGTGCCGGTCTCGCGGTCGTAGATCTTGGTGCTCTGCCCGATGTAGACGCCCATGGAGATCACCGCGCCGGCGCCCACGATCACCCCTTCGACGATCTCCGAGCGGGCGCCGATAAAACAATCGTCCTCGATGATGGTGGGCGCCGCCTGGATCGGTTCCAGGACCCCGCCGATCCCCACGCCGCCCGACAGATGGACGTTCTTGCCGATCTGGGCGCAGGACCCCACGGTGGCCCAGGTGTCGACCATGGTGCCGGTATCGATATAGGCCCCGATGTTGACATAGCTCGGCATCAACACCACCCCCGGCGCCACATAGCTGCCGAAACGCGCCGTGGCGGGGGGCACGATACGCGTCCCCCCGGCCTCCAGCTCGGCCTGACTGTCATCGCGGTACTTGAGCGGGACCTTGTCGTAGAAGCGGCTGTGTCCGCCCTCCATCAAACGGTTCTCTTCCAGTCGAAAGTACAGGAGCACCGCCTTCTTCAGAGTAGCGTCGACCACCCAGCGTCCGTCCTTCCGCTCCGCGACGCGGCGCCGGCCCGCATCCAGGTCCGCGATGCAGGACTGCACCGCCGCTTTCAGATCCGGCGGCGCGTTCGCAGGAATGAGCGCGGCGCGCTGCTCGAAGGCTTCGTCGATCATGTTCTGGAATGCGGGCATCTCTAGTCTCCCGATCACGACCCTTTTCGGTCGCGGTCGATGTCACTTTGGCGTCAGGTGCTCACGAACCGAGGCCCTTGGCCAGCTCCGCATGGCCCAGGCGGCCCGCCCGCCGGGATCTGATAGAATGTGCCGGGGCGGAGGACAAAGGGTCGCGGGGCCCCTGCGCCGTCGGGACGAGATCCCGGGCGCAGTCGATATCTTCGATAAGATGTAGGGCATAAGATCTGCGGGCATGAACTCTGAGGGCTCGCGTTCGTGGTCTCATCGATTGGGTGCGATGTTGAGCGGCCCTGGGCGGGCCTGCATAGAGCAGGATTCTAGGGTATCCCGCGTGACGCACCAAGGTGCACCGCGGCCCGCGAAACCCGCAACGCCACCCGCTGTCCGTGCCGGCGTGATTGCCTGACGCGCCGGGGATCGGTCCTAAGTGAGCAAGACGGTTTTATTGTTGCCCGGCGATGGCATTGGGCCCGAGGTGGTGGCGGCAGGCGCCAGCATCTTGGAGGCCTTGGTCGCCCGGCATGGGCTCGACATCAGGCTCGAACAGGGGTTCATCGGGGGCGCGGCGCTGAATCGCTCGCAACGCCCCCTGCCTGCCGAGACCTTGGCGCAGGCCAAGCGCGCCCAGGCCATCCTGCTCGGCGCGGTGGGCGGGCCCGCATGGGACCGGGCGGACGCCTCGCTGCGCCCCGAGAAGGGCCTGCTCGAGCTGCGCGCGGGGCTCGGCCTGTTCGCCAACCTGAGGCCCGCGACGCTTCATCCCGAGTTGGCCGGGGTTTCTCCGCTCAAGCCGGAGATCGTCGAGGGGCTCGACATCCTCATCGTTCGCGAGCTGTGCGGCGATGTCTACTACGGCGAGCCGCGCGGTATCCGGGTGCTCGACGGCGGCGAGCGTCAGGGTTACAACACCCTGGTGTATCGCGAGGGTGAGATCCGGCGCATCGCGCGCGTGGCCTTCGATGTGGCCCGGCGGCGCAGGCGCCGGGTGTGCTCGATCGATAAGGCCAATGTCCTGGAGGCGACGCGCCTGTGGCGCGAGGTGGTTCAGGCGGTGGGGCTGGACTTTCCCGACGTGGAATTGACGCATATGTATGTCGACAACGCCGCGATGCAGCTGGTGCAGCGGCCCACGGCCTTCGATGTCATGCTGACACCGAATATGTTTGGCGACATCCTCTCGGATCTGGCGGCGGCAGTGACGGGCTCGATAGGCCTCTTGCCCTCCGCATCCCTGAACCAGGGCGCTTGCGGGCTGTACGAGCCCATCCATGGCTCGGCGCCCGACATCGCCGGCCGCGACCTGGCCAACCCGCTGGCGACGATCCTGTCGGTGGCCATGATGCTGCGTCACTCCCTCGGCGCGCAAGCGCTCGCGGAGCGCGTGGAACAGGCCGTCACCCGCGTGCTTCAGGGGGGCCTGCGCACCCGCGATATCTACGCACCCGGGGCGACCGAGGTGGGCACCCGCGCCATGGGTGAGGCCGTCCTCAGGGAACTGTGATCCCAGGGAACCATGAACAGTTTCGAGAAGGTCAAGCATAAGGAAGGGCGGGCGCGATGAACGGGCGATACAATGTAGCGGTGGTGGGGGCGACGGGGGCCGTCGGGGAGGCCCTGCTGGCCATCTTGGAGGAACGCGAGTTCCCGGTGGCGACCCTGCGCGCCGTGGCGAGCCGCCGTTCGGCCGGCGCAGAGCTCGAGTTCCGTGGTAAGTCCGTGGTGGTCGAGGCCCTCGAGGATTTCGACTTCGAGGGTGTGGATATCGGGCTGTTCTCCCCCGGTGCGTCCGTTTCGGCGGTCTATGCCCCGAAAGCCGCCGCGGCGGGCTGCGTGGTGATCGACAACACCTCCCAGTTCCGCTACGAGCCGGAGGTGCCCTTGGTCGTGCCGGAGGTCAACCCGCACGCCGTCGCGGAGTACCGGAATCGCGGGATCATCGCCAACCCCAATTGCTCGACGATACAGATGGTGGTCGCGCTCAAGCCGCTCTATGACGCGGTGGGCATCGAACGCATCAATGTCTGCACCTATCAGGCGGTGTCGGGTACGGGCAAGGAAGCGATCGAGGAGCTGGCCACGCAGACGGCGTCACTCATGAACGGCAAACCGGTGGAGCCGCGGGTGTATCCCCGCCGGATCGCCTTCAATGTCCTCCCCCACATCGACGAGTTCCAAGACAACGGTTACACCAGGGAGGAGATGAAGATGGTGTGGGAAACGCGCAAGATCCTGGAGGACGATGCCATCGAGATCAATCCGACCGCGGTGCGGGTACCGGTCTTTTACGGTCATTCCGAGGCCGTGCACATCGAGACGCGAGACAAGCTCGGGGCCGATGAGGCTAGGCGCCTGCTGCGCGATGCCCCGGGGGTCGTCGTCGTGGACGAGCGCGCGGCCGGCGGCTATCCCACGGCCGCGATCGAGGGCGCCGGGCACGATGCCGTTTACGTGGGCCGGATCCGCGAGGACATCTCCCATGCGCGTGGCCTGAACCTCTGGATCGTGTCCGACAACGTGCGCAAAGGGGCCGCCCTGAACAGTGTTCAGATCGCCGAGATCCTGGCAAGAGACCACTTTTAGACTATATTCTTATTGAGCTTTGTCATAATCGTGCGATATAGCGATCGCGCCGGCGCCGGGAGAGACAACCGCTTTCTCACCGTCTCCGCGGGCGTGTCGCACCCAGACGCGTAGAGCGCGCGCTGGCGCAGCAGCGTCCAAGCCCTTAGAGATCAAAAGCGATAGAGATCACATACGATGTACCGATTGGCCTATTGTCTGTCCCTCGCATTCCTTCTTCCCCAAGCCGCCGCGGCCCTCGGGCTCGGTGAGCTCAAGAAGCACTCGGAGCTGAACCAGCCGTTCCACGCCACCATCGAACTGGTCGACGCGAACGCGGAAGAGCTCGACACGCTGCGGGTCAAGCTCGCCGATGCCGAACGTTTCCGGCGCGCGGGGATCGAGAGACCGCATGTGCTCTCGCAGTTGCGCTTCGAGGTCGTGGAGACCGGCTCGGGGCCGGACCATATCAAGATCACCAGCCATGCCCCCATCCAGGAGCCCTACCTTAGTTTCTTGATCGAGGTCAGCTGGTCCAATGGGAGATTGTTCCGGGAATACGCGGCGCTGCTCGACCCGCCGGTCTACGATCGCGCCACACAGCGCACGCCGCAGGGCCGGGCCCCGGATGTGGCCAGACCCGCGGCCCCCGGGCCAAGCCGGCGCCCGTCCTCGAGTGTCGCGCGAGCCGCCATGGCAAGCCCCGGCAGCTACGGGCCGACCGTGCGCGGCGACACCCTGTGGGAGATCGCGCTCCTCGCCCGCTCGGATAGCTCCTTGACCGTCCAGCAGGTGATGATGGCGCTCCTGCGTGCCAACCCTGACGCCTTTTTCCAGGACAACATCAATGCCTTGAAGGCGGGGGCGGTACTGAACATCCCGGACGTCTCGATAATCGCGGCGGTCTCGCGCTCCGAGGCCGTGGCGCTGACGGGCCGGCACTGGGCGCTCTGGGAGCAGTACCGGGGCCGCGTGGCGGGAACAACGGAGCGCGCACCGATCGGCCAGGTGGCGTCGACGGGGGAGGGCGGTGACCGGGCCATCCCCCCCGGATCCGGCGCGGCCGCCGATGCCGAGCTCAAACTGCTCGCGGCCAATACCGCAGGGACCGCAGGCGTGAGGTCCGACGCCGGTGGAGACCCCGGGAAGCTCCGTAAGGAACTCGATGTGGCGCAGGAGACCCTCACCAGCCAGAAGCAGGAGATCGGGGAGTTGAACTCGAAGCTCACCGAGGCGGACGAGATCATCAAGCTGTTGCGGCGCCAGATCGATGTGAAGGACGCCGAGCTCGCGACCCTGCAGGCCAGGGCCGCGGCGTCCGTGGCCGGAACGCCGGAGGCGGCACCGGGTGCGACGCCGCAAACGGGTGTGCCGGAGACCGGGACACCGGCGGCTTCGGGCACCGGGGCCGCCGTTCTCGATGTGCCCGGTCCGGCTGCCGAATCGCCGCCGGAGACGGCATCTCCGCAAGGCGCCGATCCGGCACCCCCGGAGGCCACGTCGCAGGGGCTCGGAGACGAGGCACCGGCGGGCGCCCCGCTCGGCACGGGGACCCCGGACACGGGTACGGACGGTGCCGGGCCTGGCCCGGGACAGGTACCGGACACGGATCCGACGGCGGGTGGGGTTACGGATAGCGCCGGCTCCGACCAGGCACCGCCCGCCGGCGCATTGCCCGACAGCCCCACCGCAGGACTCCCGGAAGCCTCTCCGGCCATCCCGGCCGAAATCCCATCCGCTCAGGACGGCGGGATCCTGGAGGTCATTCCGGGGGGTGCGACGACATTGGGGATCGCCATCGCATTGATCCTGGGATCGGTGGCCGTGGCGATGCGAAGGAAGCGGGCGGCCGAGGTGGCACCGATCGAGGACGATTTTACGGACAGCGAGCCGCTCCCGGAGCCCTGGGACCGGACCTCGAGGGAGGGTCTCCCGCAAGGTGTGACCCTGGCGAAGGGGCGTGCCGCCGTCGGCGAGACCACGGGTCCGGTCACGGCGTTGGAAGTCGCCGATACGGTACCGCCGGTGGCGCGCGAGGCCGCGATCGAGATCGAAGAAGAGGATGCGCTCTCGGACATCAACGTCTACCTCGCCTACGAGCGTTTCGATGAGGCCGAAGAGACCGTCAAGCAGGCCATCGCCGGCGCTCCAGACGAGCACAAGCTCAAGCTCAAGCTGCTCGAGGTCTATTATGCGGCGGGGAACAACGCGGCGTTCGAGCAGTACGCCCGCGTGCTGCAATCCGCGGTGGATGGAACGGGTCCCCTCTGGCACAGTGCATTGGCGATGTGGCAGGCCATGTCTCCCGAACGCGCGCTGTTCACGCCGGCCACCGGCGGCGAGCCTATCCTTGCTACGGCGCCGCCCCGTGAATTCATCGATATCAGCTCCACGATCGCCGACACGCAAGGCTCGCCGCCGGTCGTCGGTCGAGAAAAAACGCTGCCGGCGGCGAGCGCCGGTGGGCGGACGCTGGAGGTACTGGATTTCGACCTCACCGGTGTCGGTACCTCGAGCACGCCCGATCGAGAGCGGGTCGTCGATGTCTCCACCGGCAACGAACTGGAATGGGACGGCAGTGGCCTCGTCGTGGACACTGCCCGGGCCACCCAGGGCGGTGGGGCGCTCATCGATCTCGGTGCGGGCGGCGAACCTGAGGAGAAGGGTCCCGAGGTGCTGGACTTGACCGTGTCGGAAGCGCCGGGACATTCATCCGTCACCGATAGTACGGCCACCGAGCGCGCCGGGGTCATGCCATCAGTCGGCCGGTCGGAAACCGCGCAGGCGACCGCCGAGCGGTTCGGTACGGCACCGGGGGCGGCCGCGACGATCGATTTCGGTTTCGGCGATGAGCCGGAGAAACAGGATAAGGGCTTGAGCGGCGCTTTGGAGGGGACCAGTGAGGTCATGTTCAACTTTGGACTGACCGCCGGCGAGGCGCCCACCCCGGCCCGGGTCGATCACTTACTCGGGGACGCGACCATCGATTTGGCAGCCCCGGTATGGCCGGAGGCGCCTCCGGAGACGGGGCGTCCGAGCGCGCGTTCGACGCTTGCCGACGACCATCGTTTTTCGACGACCCCCAAGCGAGAGGAGCGAGACCGCGCCAAGGAAGACTCGGTGGAGTTCGACCTTGGGGACATCGACCTCGAGGTCGTCGAAACCAGTCCCCCCGATCCCATCGAGACGGCGACCGTTGTGGATACGGTGGGGTTTGAGGGGCCCAGGGCATCTATGCCGCCTGCATCCGCACCGCCGGCGTCCACCATCGACCGATCGCTCGGGTCGCGGCTGGCTTTCGACCCGGGGGTACTCGAGCCGGGGGATGACGGTATCGGCGTGGACGAGGACACATCGTCCGAATTGGACGTCAAGCTCAATCTCGCCAAGGCCTATATCGAGCTCGGCGATGCCGAGGGTGCCCGCGCGATCCTTCAGGAGGTGACCCGAGAGGGCACGTCCGCAGAGCGGGATGAAGCCGCGCAGTTGCTGGCACAGATTGCTTGAGAATTTGGGCTTGAAGGCGGGTTTGGCCGGGCCTCTGTGATCCGGCGCGGAGCCCGCCCTCGATCCCTCCCGTGGGGCACGCCTGACGATCGATCGTTCGCCAGGGCGGGCGCGGCGCAATGCACCCGATCAATCCGCGTGATCAACTATCTCGTGGTCGCCGCGGGCCTGGCCCTCGGCGCGCGCGACTTGGTGCCGGCCCTAGCCCGGATTTCTCACCACCACCCTGCTGCGACCGCCGCTCCGCTCGTTCTGGCGGGCCGTACTCCTTCAAGCCGGCTCGACGTAGTGTCAGCTACGCCTTCGAAATCCGGGCTAGCGTCGCTTCTGACCCTGGTGGTCCAGGAAGGGGTGGCGGTCCCGTCGACCGTCCGGATCGTGGCGAGTGCTGCGCCGCCGCCCCGGCAGTGGCTGTGCCCGGCCGTACTCGCGACCCTGTTCATGGCCGTCCAGATGCCCCTATGAGGGTCGCCCTGGGCCTGGAGTATGACGGCAGCGGGTTCCGCGGCTGGCAGATCCATAACGGTGCACGCAACGTGCAGGAGTGCGTCGAGTCGGCCCTCTCCCGTGTCGCCGACCACGGCGTACGGGTGGTGTGCGCCGGGCGCACGGATACCGGCGTTCATGCCCTCTCCCAGGTGATCCACTTCGATACCGAGGCGACGCGGAACGAGCGTTCCTGGGTGTTCGGCGGCAACACCTACCTCCCGAGCGACGTGAGTATCTTGTGGGCCCGGCGGGTGCCGGATGATTTCCATGCCCGCTACTCGGCCACCGCCCGTGTCTATCGCTACGTCATCCTGAATCGACCGGCGCGGCCGGGTCTCTTCGCCTCCCGAGTCACCTGGGAATACCGGCCGCTCTCTGAGACCCTCATGCGTGAGGCGGCGTGCTACCTCCTCGGCGAGCACGACTTCTCCGCCTTCCGTGCCCAGGGCTGCCAGGCCAGACACGCGGTTCGCACCATCCACCGGCTGGAAGTGGATCGTGAGGCGGATCGGGTCTCGATCGAAATCGAGGCCAACGCCTTTCTCTACCGCATGGTGCGCAACATCGCGGGCGTGCTCATGGCCATCGGACGGGGCGTCTCTGCCCCGGTGTGGGCGCGTCAGGTCCTGGAGGCACGCCGAAGGGCGCAAGGCGGGGTCACGGCACCCGCGTCTGGCCTGTACCTGACGGCCGTCCGCTACCCCCCGGCACGCGGGATCCCGCCGCCCGGCGCGACGACGTTTTCGAGAGCGGGACGCGATCCTGCCCGGGTGACATAAAGAAGACCCGTGTCAGCGGCTCCGGACCTTCCACGAGCGGGCGCGCGATCGAGCGGAGGGACGGGATGGGCTCGCGCGTGTCCCGATCGCAAGGGCGCGTGCGCCGGCCCGAGCGCGTGCCATCACGGCAGGCGACGCATCGCAGCGCAGGAACGGCGAGCCCTCGATCCAGTCGCGATCGGGATAGTAGGCGAACACGAGCTGACCGTCGCGGATCTCGTCGATGAGCCGGCGCGCGATCGCCGGGCGTACCGCGGGGCAGCCCCAGCTACGGCCCAGATGCCCAAGCTTGGCGACCGTATCGGTACTGACGTAGGGCGCCCCGTGCATGACGATGGCGCGCTCGAAGGCGCGGTCGTTCACGCCCGGCTCGAGCCCGTGCAGGCGCAGCGAGTAACCATTGCTACCGACGTAGGTGTGCGCGGTGCGAAACAGACCGAGGCTCGTCCGGCGACTGCCCAGGCGATTGGAGAAGTGCCGCGCCAGGTTGTCGCCGGTGGCCTTCCCGTGCGCCACCCATTCCTCGAACAGCAATCTACCGCGCCCGAGGTCGAACACCCAGAGCCGTGGCTCGGTCGATGGCCGCGAGTAGTCGATCACCGTGAGGCGCGAAGCCGCCCGGGCGCCGGCGCGCGCGGCGCACTGCGCGGCCTTGACCGCCAGATCGATGACGGCGCGATTGGCGCGCGGCGCCTGTGCCGCGAGCTTGCCGGCCGGGGGCAGGGCGTGTGCCG